>DASRFH010000079.1:0-12675 GCA_035651675.1 Chloroflexota bacterium
GACCACGCTGTTGTTGGTGGTCTGGGCCGCGTAGCCGCTGTAGCCGCTGCTCCCGGCGAAGATCTGCAGCGAGCCGGTCCCGCCGTGCGCCGAGCCGGCCGTCTTGTCCCAGACCACGCCCGGATGGCCGCTCTGCGCCACGATCCCCGACCAGTCCGCCGGCAGGATCTGGCTGATGCGGGGCGCGCGGAAGGTGGCGGCGCGGGTCGCGGCAGTCGCGTTGTCGTTCATCAGCCCGGCCGGTCCGGAGGCGATGCTGGCGTCGACGATCGAGCCCGATGCCGGGACGCGCTGCGTGTACGCGCCCGGGGAGCCGCCCACGTCCGGCGCGGTGAACACCTGGATGTTCGTGCCGGCCACGACGACCTTGAGCCAGTACACGGTGTTGGCGCTGTAGCTGAAGGCAGCTGTGCCGAGCGTGGTCGCTGTCCCGCCGACCACTTTCCTCAGACCGACGGTGTTCCCACCGGCCAGGTAGGCCTGGTAGTACGTGTTCGCCGCGGTGCGGTGGAAGGTCAGCCCGACGCGGTGGTTGGCGTTGCGCGACGCGTCGCTCACGCCGACCTCGTAGATCAGGTCGGTGTAGGCGCCGCTGTTGGTGAGCGCGAAGTCGTCCTTGCTGTTGGCCGCGCCGGTCGCCGTCAGCACGTTGCCGGCGGTCGTCCCACCACCCGAGGCCGTCGTCCAGGCGCTCAGGTCGGCGAAGTTGTCGGCGAAGACGGTGCTCGCCGTCGCGCCGCCGGTCTCGAACGTCTCGCCGGTGCCCAGCGCGAAGACGGTGAAATGGTCGACGGTCGCGACCAGGCGGTGGTTGGCTTCGTCGAGCTGCGCGGGGATCGTCACCCACGCGCCTTGGGCGTCCTGGTAGTAGAGCCGCAGCTCTCGAGCCGAGACGCCGAGCCTGGCCAGGTCGGCGTCCGTGTAGGCGACTTGCAGCCACAGCGGGCTGCCGAAGCGGGTGACGGGCTGGCCGCCGGCGACCGTCGCGGCCTCTAGGCGGAACGTCTGCGCCAGGTTGACCCCGGCAGCCGCTTCCGGCGGCTGGACCGGTGTCTGGCTCACCGTCGCCGCCTCCGGGACCGCACCGGCCGGCAGCGTGACGACGACGGCCCCGTCCGGGCTTCGCACGCTGCTCGGCGCCTCGGGCCGGGCGGTGGTTTGACCGACCTCGCTCGGCACATTGGGCGGCGTCGGGATGGGCGTCGGGGTACGCGTCGGCGCGGGTACGAGCGCCGCGGCTGCGCCGCCGCTCAGCGGGAGGAAGACGCGCGAATGCCCCGGCGCCGGCGCGGCGGGGACGCTCCGCGGCGCGCCGAGGAACAGAAGGATCGCCACGCACAGGAGCACGGCGCCGGCCGACCGCCGAAGCCCGCGCCCGCGCGGCAGCGCATACCCCCGCGCCGCGGCGCTTGTGTCGAGACGGAGACGCACCAGGCTAGAGGACCACCTGCTCGGGTACCGGCTCGGCAACGGGGCCACCTGCGAGGTCGCCGCTCGCCGCCTGAGCCCGGCCGATAGGCACCGCTGTCCCTGGGTCGAACGCCATCCGGCGCCCGCCAGCACGACCAGCCCGCCGCCCGCGCCACCTATTCCCCGCCGCCGCCGCCACCCCGCCGCGCTCCCCGCTCACGAGCTCGCCACGAGGATAGCAAAGCGGAGGCGGCGATCACCGTGTCAGTTCCGTTGCAGGCGGTCCGGTGTTGGCCCCGGCGATAGGAGCCACGGGCCGCCCGTCGGTGCTCGGCTCGGACGGCAGCCACATCGGACCGCAACCAAACCGTAACCGCCGAAGCGCTGGCGAGCCAGCTAGTATGGTTGGAGTTCCGAGGAGGGAGTTGGGTGGTGACGCACCGCGACCTCTGGCGGGCGCTGAGTGCCACTGGCTCTGCGTGGCGTCTGCCGCGCGCAGCGCACGTCCGCCATTCGGCGCCTCCGGCGGGATTGGAGTGCCAGCGCTTCGACGAGTCCAGCGATCCCCACAGCCACCCGATCCCCGTCTGGTGATTGGCCTCGACGTGCCGCGCGGGCGGGCGTGGGCGGCATGAGCATGCCTGAGCGCATCCCGGCTGGCGTGCAGCGCGATCGACCGAGCGCCGCCCGCATGTACGACTACTTCCTCGGCGGCCACCACAACTTCGAGGTCGACCGCAGGGCCGCGGATCAAGCGACCGCCATCTGGCCCGACATGCCACTCGTCCTGCGGGCCAACCGCGCCTTCCTGCGCCGGGCGGTGAGGTACCTGGTAGCCCAGGGCATCGACCAGTTCCTCGACATCGGCTCCGGGATCCCGACGGTCGGCAACGTGCACGAAGTCGCCCAGATGGCGAATCGCGCTGCGCGCGTCGTGTACGTGGACAGCGATCCAGTCGCGGTCGCCCACAGCCGAGGGCTCGTGGGGGACAATCCGAACGTGGCGGTGGTACGCGCCGACGCCCGCGAGGCCGAGCAACTGATCCGCCACGAAGACGTCTCACGCCTGTTGGACCTGGGCAGGCCTGTGGGCGTGCTGATGGTGGCGGTGCTCCACTTCGTCGACTCCGACGCTGAGGCGGACAGCGCCGTGCGCGTGCTCCGAGATGCGGTCGTACCCGGGAGTTACCTGACGATCCAACACGCGACTGACGAGGGGCTCTCACCGGAGACGGTCGACCGCCTCAGGCAGATCTACGCCCGCACGCCCACGCCGGTGAAGGTTCGTTCGCGCGCCGAGATCGCACGGCTCTTCGGGGATTTCGAGCTGGTCGAGCCGGGGCTCGTCTACCTGCCGCTCTGGCGGCCGGAGGGGCCGGACGATCCCTTCGTTCACGAGCCCACGCGGTGCGCGGCCTACGCCGGGGTCGGGCGCAAGCGGTAGGCCACATGGGGACGCTGCGTAGCAAGCTGCGGGCGCCAGGCAGGGCCAGGGCCGCCGGCGACCGGCAAAGCGGTGGCGGAGCCGACCGCACCGGCGCGGTCCCGTTGGGGGACCGCGCCGCCCCGGCGGCGCAAGACGAGCTGCGGCGGCTCCTCGGCAGCCGCAGGGACGACGTGGCCGTCCGTTGGCACCAGGCCATCGCCGGGACGAGCTTCGTCCCTTTCAGCGCGGGCGAGGTGCGCCAGCGGCTGGTCGAGCTGACCGACCGAGCCATCCGCGTGCTGCTCGGCGACGTCTTCCAGCGCCGCGAAGCGGAGGCCGTGGGAGCGACGCTGGTCGACCTCCGTTACCTGCTGCCGGATGCCCTACGGGGAACGCAGGAAGTGCTCGGCGGGCAGCTCGTCGCCGACCTACCCGCCGAACACGCGCTCGCACTCCAGCCACGTCTGGCGGCGCTGCTCGGCGCCATCGCGACCGGGTTCTACGAGCAGGCGCGCCGCACCATCCTGTCCGAGCAGGAGGAGATCCGCGCGGCTTTGCTCACCGCGCGGGAGGAAGCCGAGGCGGCGCTGTGGGCGAGCGAAGCGCGCTTCCGGGCGGTCTACGACGCGGCCGCGATCGGGATCGGGCTCGCCGACATGGCCGGGCGGATCCTGGACATGAACCCGGCGCTGCAAGGGATGCTCGGCTACACCGCCGACGAGCTGCGCAGCATGAACGTCACCGAGTTCACCCACCCCGACGACCGCACGACGGACTGGGAGCTCTACCGGCAGCTGGCGGCCGGCGAGCGCGACCACTTCGCGATCGAGAAGCGCTTCTACCGGAAGGACGGCCGCATCGTGTGGTGCGACCTGACCGCGTCGCTCGTCCGCGACGCCGCGGGACGCCCACTCTTCTCCATCGCCCTGATGGAGGACATCACGGAGCGCAAGCAGGCCCAGGAGACGATCCGGCAGTTGAACGCGGACCTCGAGCGCCGCGTCGCCGAGCGGACCGTGCAGCTGGCCGTGGCCAACCAGGAGCTGGCCGAGGAGATCGCGCGACGAGGCCGGGCGGAGGCCCAGCGGCTCCGCCTCCTCGCCGAGGAGCAGGCCGCGCGCCGCGAGGCCGAGGCTGCGCGCCAGCGCCTGGCGTTCCTCGCCGAAGCGAGCAAGGTCCTGGCGAGCTCGCTCGACTACGAGACGACGCTCCAGCGAGTCGCGCACCTGGCGGTTCCCACGCTCGCCGATTGGTGCTTCGTGGACGTCGCCGACCGTGATGGGTCGATCCGCCGGCTGGCTGTGGCCCATGCTGACCAGTCGAAGGCGCAGCTGGCCCAGGAGCTGCGAGCGAGCTTCCCGACCCGCGCCGACGCGCCCGATGGCGTCCCGATGGTGCTGCGGACGGGCCAGCCGGAGCTGATCGCGGAGGCGGCCGGGCGGCTGGAGATGCTTCTGCCCTCGATCGGGCAGCCTGACGAGGCCAGGCACCTCGAGATCCTCCGGCAGATCGACCCCAAGTCCTGGATGGTGGTTCCACTCGCGGCCCGTGGGAGCGTTCTCGGCGCCGTCACGTTCGTCGCGGCGGAATCTGGCCGCCGGTACGGCCCGGCCGATCTCGCGCTCGCGGACGATCTCGCCCGCCGAGCCGGGCTCGCCGTGGACAACGCGCGTCTCTACCAGGCAACCCAGGAAGCACTCGCCGTGCGCGAGGAATTCCTCTCCGTGGCGGCCCACGAGCTGAAGACGCCCATGACCAGCATCGTGGGTTACACGCAGATGGCGCTCGCCCAGCTCGAAAGGCCGGCTGGCGTGGACTTGGAGCGCCTGGGCACGGTGCTTCGGGCGCTGGAGCAGCAGGCAGCCAAGTTCGGCGGGCTTGTCTCGCAGCTGCTCGACCTGTCGCGAATCGAGGGTGGGCAGCTCGCGCTCGAGCGTGCGATGACGGACCTGAGCCGCCTCGTCGAGGATGTGGTTGCCAGGGCGAGATTGGGGAGCAGCCGGCACACGATCAACGTGCACGCCCCGGCGACGGTGCCGGCGTTCGTGGATCCGGTGCGCGTAGAACAGGTGCTGACCAACCTGCTCAGCAACGCGGTCAAGTTCAGCCCAGCGGGCGGGGCTATCGACGTCGAGGTGTCGACGGCCGAGCCCCGAGTGGTCTCGATCGCGGTGCGCGACCGCGGGATCGGCATCCCTGCCGAGCACCAGCCGCGCATCTTCGATCGGTTCTACCGGGTCCGAACGAACGGCGGCCTCGCCGGGATGGGCCTGGGCCTGTTCATCAGCCGCCAGATCGTCGAGCTGCACGGCGGCCGGATCGGGGTGGAGTCGCCGCCCGGTGGGGGAGCCCGCTTCGTCGTGACCCTGCCGGTCGCGGCGGATGGGCCGGACACGGGTGCGGCGGCGTGAGGCCGAAGGGGCCGGTCCTGGTGGTCGACGACGACGAGGCGATCCTCGACGTGGTCCAGATGGTGCTCTCCGAAGCGGGCTACGAGGTCCTGACCGCGGCGGACGGGGCGGAGGCGCTGGCGGCCGCCGACCGGCGGCCGCCCCGCGTCATTCTGCTGGACATGCGCATGCCGGTGATGGACGGTTGGCAGTTCGCCCGCGCGTACCGACAGGCGCCGGGGCCCCACGCGCCCATCGTCGTGGTGACCGCGGCGGTCGACGCCGCGCGGCGGGCGGCGGAGGTCGACGCGGAGGACGTCCTACCTAAGCCGTTCCGCGTCGAGGAGCTGCTGGCGGTGGTGGATCGCTACGCCGAGCCGCGCTGAGCGCCGGCCGCGGCCGAGACGCGGGCCGCGGGGGCGGGGTCGGGGTCCAGGAACGCTTCGCCCGCCCGTTCGGCCTGGGCGAAGCGGACGATCGCCCGAAGGCGGTCGACGGTCGTGGCCGCCCGCCAGCCGGCCCGCGCGATCTGCCGCGCCTGATGGGCGGGCTCGCCGCCGAGCCTGGTGCCGAGCAGCTCGGCGTCGGCGGCCAGCGAGGCCAGGCTGGTGCCGAGGCGGTCGACGGCCAGGCGAGCGGTCTTGACGGCACCTTCCAGGCGCGTCCGCGACGCGACTGCCTCGCGCAGGGCGGTCACGTCGCGCAGGACGGCCACCGCCCCGGCGGGGACCCCGCCCGGGCCGCGGACGGGCGCGGCGTGCGCGTGGACGTGCACCGCGCGGCCGCGCCGGTCGCGCACGACCAGCTCCTGGGCGACCGGTCGCCCGTGCGCCAGCGCCCGTTCGGCCGGCAGGAACGCCAGGGGGGCACCGTCCGGGGTGGCCGGCTGTAGCCGCGCCCAGAGCTCGTCGGGCGTGGCCGGCCGCCGGACCAGCGACCCCAGCCGGCGCCGGGCCGCGCGGTTGGCGTAGCGCAGATCACCGGCTCTGTCGTAGCCCAGGACCGGATCCTCCGCCGTGTCCAGCAGCGCCGCCAGCTCGGCGCGAGCTGCCTCCGCCTCGCCGTGCGCCCGCCGGCTCTCCGCCAGTAGCCGGCTGGTGCGAAGCGCGACCGCCGCGTGCCGACCGAGCGCGGCGGCGGCGGCGAACTCCTGGGCGTCGGGTGTACAGAGCCGCGCCCAGCCGACGACCAGCACCCCGAGCACATCGGCGCCGGCCACCAGCGGCACCACCAGCACGGACGTCACGCGCGAGTACAGCGCGTACTCGCCGGCACCCACGCGCCCGTCGGCCCGCAGATCGGCCGCGAAGACCGGGGCCCCGCGCTCCGCGGCCTCGGCCACCAGCGCGGCCGGCGGCGGAGGCGCGCGCGTGGGTGCCGGGCGCCAGGCCGCCGCCGGCACGCGCCCGGCCCGGCCGCGCCCGAACGATCCGCCTGGCCCGGCCAGGTGCACCGCCGCCTCGTCGGCCCCGAGCAGCCGCCGTGCCTCGGCGACCAGGACGTCCAACACCGCCCCGGGTTCGCGTTCGGCCGCCTCGGCCACCACCAGCGCCGCCTCGAGAAGCGCGCCAGACCGCTCGCTCGGACCCGCCATCCGCCTGGGCCCTCCGTGATGGACATTCTGCTCGTGCGCAGGCGACTCGGCGGTTGCAACACGGTTGCAACCACGCGGCTGCCGTCCATCGGCGGGCGGCGGCACGGCGCCGGTACGGCTGGGCCCGGGCACCGGCCCCGTCGGTCGGCAGCCGGGAGCACCCGGGGTGTGCAGCGCCCGGCGTCGCTCCCGCGCCACGGTGCGCGGGCCAGGAGCCGCGCGCGTCCACCGACCGGTCGGCCGCGCGCGGTCCCAAACGGCCAGCGTGCCGAAGGCGCGACCCAGCCGCCGTGCGGTGACGCCAGGGACGACTCAGCGGACGCCGGTGGTGCAGTCCTTGCTCTTCAGTCCCACACGTCGTCGGCGTCGGATGCCAGACGCTCGGCCTCCGGGCCGGCGCTCAGCTCCCAGCAGGCCGCCACGGCGGACACCGTGCAGCGCACTGCCAGGTCGCAGGCGAAACCATCGCCGCTCCGCACCGCCTCCCGCAGGCGCCGCCGGAACCGCCGCACGCGGTCCAGGTAGAACGCCCGCGCGTCCGGCAAGTCTGTCCAGCGGAGATCCGCCCGGTCCACCGCCGCTACGCCCCCAGCCGGCCGCCGGCGAGGGGCGCCGCCGGTTCAGGCACCCTGGTCCCCGCTCCGGATCCCATGACCTTGCCGCTCCGCATAGTTCGGGCCACCATCCGGGGGTACGGTGCCCCAACGCGATGCCCTCGGATGGAATGAACGCGCGGGCACGCGGTTTTTCGCGGCGCCCGACCGACCGGCCGGGTGCACGGCCGTACGGCCTCCTACCGCACCCCTGGCTCGCCGGCGATCCAGCGGACGGCCGCGCGCGGAGCGCGCTGCTCGTCGCCGCGCGGCTCGTGGCGGAAGCGGTAGTCCTGTGACCGGACGTAGGCGGTCAATCCCGCCTCCAGCTGCCGCCAGACGTCGCGGGTGGGCGCCAGAATGCGATCGCCGTCCTCGGGGCCGTCTAGCGCGACGCGCGCGTGCGGGAGGCAGGTCCTCATCGAACGCCTGCCGATCGACCGGGCGAGCGCGACGCGGGCGTGCGGAAGGCAGAGAGGCTGACCCTCGGCCACCGCCGTTCGGACCAGCGATGACTCGACCGCGCGCTGTTCCAGGCAGGCCGGGCATACCAGCCCGGCGAGCGGGTTCTCCTCGCGCGGCTCAACACCGACCGCATCGAGCACCACCGCGACCAGTGAAGACCGCGGCGGCAGGCCCGGTGCGGCGAGGCGCCGGGCAGCGCGCGCCAGCCCACCGCGCGCCACCCGCGCCGCCGCGCCCTCATCGCGTCCAGCCAGCGCCCAGAGGTGCGCGTTGCACGGCAGCGCGTCGTCGCGCTCCTCCCGGCACGCGTAGGACACGTCGAGCGCCGCGCACACGCGGCACCCGTCGCCGCCCGACGGCAGCGCCCCCAGACCCGCCGACGGCACGGGATCCCAGTCCCAGCCAACGCGGGTACCGGCGAAGCCGCGCTCGCCGGCCGCGAGCGCGACCGGGTTCCGGCCGCCGGTCCACTTCTCGACGAGCTCGGAAACCAGTGGGCGCGCGCCAAGCGAGAGCGCCCGCGCGGCGTGATGGGCACAGAGGCCGTCCGAGGCGGCCAGTCCGTCGGCGATCTCGGCGTCGTCCCGGTAGCGCACCAGCGTCTCCAGCGCGTGCCGGGCCGTGCGGTCGCGCACCGCGCACACCGGGCACTCGGCGCGTGGGGTCAACCCGCCGGGGCGCCCGGCGGCGGGGCCGTTGGAGCGGATGAGATCCCGGTAGATGATCGCGGTGCCGAGCAGGTCGCGGACGTCCTCGAGGTACTGCCAGGCGTGGCGGTTGCAGAACCCCCACGAGCGGCGCAGCTGCTCACGCACCGTGTAGTCGTTGACGTTCTCGTAGGCCAGCGCGTCGAGGTAGCGCCAGACCGCGCCCAGCGCCAGGCGGCAGACCGGGCAGCCGGGCTGGCGCAGCGCGTCGCGGACCTCGAAGTACTGCCGGTGGCGTCCCACCGCCGGTGCGCCCGCTCGAGCCATCGCCTCACCTCCGTCTGCTTGCTGGCACCACCCCGCGGGGTAGAAGCCATCGGCCGGAGGTCCCGGCGGTTCGCGGGCCCGTGAAGGGCCACGCCGGCGAGCTTCATCGCCGTCCCATCAATCTTACCATCCCCGTGCCGGGCCAGACTTCGTTTGCCGGCGGGCCGGCCACCTCTGGTATGATCGGTGCGGGCGATGGATCCCGCCCGGACGGGCCCGGCGAGGCACCGGCCCGCTCCGAACCTCGGTGCGCGAGCACCGCTGATGGCTCCTGGCACCCGCGCAGGCGGGGCTCAGGAGCCCGTGCCGTCGTAGAGACGGCGCACGGCCTGACCTCCCTGGCGTCGGGTGTTGCTAGGTCAACACGGCGGACGTCCACAAGGGAGGCGCAGACCATGACCCTACCGCTGACCTTCGGCACAGGCCTGCTGAACAACATCTGGTTCGTCGCCGCCGCCTGGATGGGGCTGGCGCTCCTGGCCAGCCTGGTCTCGATCCGGGTCGGCTTCTCAGTCGCGCTGGCCGAGATCATGATCGGCATCGTGGCCGGGAACTTCCTCGGCATCGCGACCACGCCATGGATCGACTTCCTGGCGACGTTCGGGTCCGGCCTGCTGACCTTCCTGGCCGGCGCCGAGATCGACCCGGACAGCCTCAAGCGGCACCTCAAGCCGAGCCTGGCGATCGGGTTCGTCTCGTTCCTCTTGCCATTCGTGGCAGTGTGGCTGTTCGCCCACTACGTGGCGGGCTGGGGCTGGCAGGCCAGCCAGATCGCCGGCATCGCGCTTTCCACGACGTCGGTCGCGGTTGTCTACGCGGTGATGGTCGAGACGGGGCTGAACCGCACCGAGCTCGGCAAGATGATCCTGGCGGCCTGTTTCGTGACCGACTTCGGCACGGTGCTCGCGCTCGGCGTGCTGTTCGCTAACTTCAACGTCTGGTTGGCCGTCTTCGTCATCGTGACGGCGGCGGTGCTGTGGAAGCTGCCCCAGATGGCCCGCTACTTCCTGGCCCACTACGGCCACCGCGTCAGCGAGCCGGAGATCAAGTTCGTCTTCCTGGTCCTGTTCCTGCTGGGCGGCTTCGCGACCGCGGCCAGGAGCGAGGCGGTGCTGCCGGCCTACCTGGTCGGCCTGGTCATCGCCGGGACGTTCCTGCGCGACAAGACGGTCGCCGAGCGCATGCGTTCGATCGCCTTCTCGCTGCTGACCCCGTTCTACTTCCTGAAGGCCGGCCTCTACGTGGCGCTCCCCGCGGTGGTGGCGGGCTTCGGCCTGATCGTCGTGCTCCTCGGCCTCAAGATAGCCACCAAGCTCGTGGGCGTCTGGCCGCTAACGCGGGCGTTCAGGATGCAGCCACGCGACGGCGTCTACACGACGCTCTTGATGAGCACCGGCCTGACCTTCGGCACGATCTCGGCGCTGTTCGGTCTAACGAACAAGATCGTCGACCAGACCCAGTACACGATCCTGGTCACGGTGGTGATCGGCAGCGCGGTCGTGCCGACGATGATCGCGCAGACCTTCTTCCGGCCGGCGGCTGTCCCGGCCGACGAGCCGATCCTGGCGGTCGAGACCGAGGAGGACGAGCTCCCGGCGTACGTGCCGAACGGCGTGTCGAGCCTCGGGAGGGGTGCGGCCGGCCGGCGCCAGGTCCGGGTGTCGGGTGGGTAGACGATGGGGGTCCGCCGGATGGGTGCCCGTCGTGGTGAACGGCTTGCCCGGCTTGCCGAACGCGCCCAGGGTCGCGGTCGTCGTCGCGCCGGAGCCCAAGGCCTCGCTCAACGCCTTCCCGGTCGCCAGGCCGCCGTCGTGCTTCGCGACCACCACGACCGCTGCTCGACGTCGATCGAGCGCCAGGAGGGAGACATGGCACAGTCGCCGACCGTCGCGGCCCCGATCCCGGACACGCGGCCAGCCGGGCTCAGCAAATCCTCGGCGATCAAGTTCGTCGTCCTGCTCGGCGTCGTCAGCCTCTTCGCGGACATGACCTACGAGGGCGCCCGTAGCGTAACCGGTCCCTACCTGGCCGTACTCGGCGCGACCGGCACCGTCGTGGGGATCGTGGCTGGCTTCGGCGAGCTGGTCGGCTACGGCCTACGGCTCGTTTCGGGCCTCTGGGCCGACCGGAGCCGCCGCTACTGGGGGATCGCGATCTTCGGCTACCTCCTCAACATGCTCGCCGTTCCGGCCCTGGCGCTGGCCGGCCACTGGGAGGTAGCGGCCGCCCTGATGATCTGCGAGCGGACCGGCAAAGCGCTGCGTAACCCGCCCCGCGATGTGATGCTCTCCCACGCCACGCACGAGACTGGTCGCGGCTGGGGCTTCGGTCTGCACGAGGCGATGGACCAGACCGGTGCAATGGTCGGCCCCTTGATCGTGGCGGCCGTGCTCGCCTCCCGCGGGGAGTACCGGACCGGCTTCGCCTTCCTGCTCATCCCAGCCGTCCTGGCGCTGGCGACCCTTTTTACCGCGCGCTTCCTCTACCCACGTCCCAGGGATCTCGAGCCGATCGCGCCCGAGATGGCGTCGGCCGGCCTGCCGCGTGCCTACTGGCTCTACCTGGGCGGCACGGCGCTCGTCGCGGCCGGCTTCGCCGATTTCCCGCTGGTCGCCTACCACTTCGAGAAGGTGTCGACCGTGTCGCCGACCTGGATCCCGATCTTCTACGCGGTGGCGATGGGCGTGAGTGGGCTCGGCTCGCTCCTGTTCGGCCGGTGGTTCGACCGCGCCGGGCTGATCGTGCTGGTGCCGCTGACCATCGTCTCGGCGCTCTTCGCGCCATTGGTGTTCCTCGGCGGCTTCGCGCTAGCGCTGCTGGGTGTAGCGCTCTGGGGCATCGGGATGGGCGTGCACGAGTCGGTGATGCGCGCGGCGATCGCGGGGATGGTGCCAGGCGATCGGCGCGGCTCGGCGTACGGCATCTTCAACACGGGGTACGGCCTGGCCTGGTTCCTCGGGAGCGCGTTGATGGGCGTGCTGTACGACTTTTCGCTGCCGGCCTTGATCGTCGTCTCGGTCATTCTCGAGCTGGTCGGCATCCCCTTCATCCTGGCTGCCCGGCGAGCCGCGGGGTGACCGAGCTCGTGCTCTTGAACCCGCGGCGCCTGACCGCGACACTCCGACGCTAGTGCTTCGCCTCCAACCCGCTCGGCGCGCGCCGAGACCAGACAGGAGGGCCCGGCCCCTTGCGCGCGATCCTCTACATCAGCCTCGGCGCGGTCGCCGGGGCCAATGCCCGCTACTTCGTCGGCCTCTGGGTCGCGCAGTGGCTGGGGGCGGCCTTCCCCTACGGCACGCTGATCATCAACGTGACGGGCAGTTTCCTCATCGGCCTCATCCTAGCTTTCCTGACCGACCGGCTGATCGCCGAGCCCGCCTGGCGGCTGGTCCTGACCACCGGCTTCTGCGGCGCCTACACGACGTTCTCGACCTACGCCTTCGAGGCGGTCACCCTCGTCCGCCAGGAGTCGTACGGCCTGGCCGCCCTCTACGTGCTGGGATCGGCGGTGCTCGGCCTCGCGGCGGTCGTCGCCGGCACGTTCGTCGCCAGGCTGCTGTGACGAGGAGGGGCTGATGAGCGAGCAGACCGAGCCGCGCGCCAGCCGCCCGATCGTGGGCGAGGGGCGCCGCGTGCGCATCTACGTCGGAGAGGACGACCACTGGCAGGGTAGATCGCTCGCGCTGGCGATCGTCCAGGTGCTGCACGACGAGGGCGCGGCCGGAGCGACGGTCCTCCGCGGCCTCGTCGGCTTCGGCGTGCACGGCCGCATCCACACCGCCAACCTGCCCGACCTGGCCGCGCCGCTGCCGATGGTCGTCGA
>DASRFH010000080.1:0-19384 GCA_035651675.1 Chloroflexota bacterium
ATCGGGCTGCTCGCCCACCTCGACACGTCGCCCGATGCGCCCGGCGCGGGCGTCACGACGCGCTTGATCAAGGGCTACGACGGCTCGCCGGTGACGTTCCCCGGCAACCCGAGCGTCACGATCGATCCGACGTCGCTGCCCGAGCTCGCCGCGTGCGTCGGCCACGACCTCGTCTTCACCGACGGCACGACGCTGCTCGGCGCTGACGATAAGGCGGGGATCGCCGCGATCATGACCGCCGTCGAGCACCTCCTGAACCACCCAGAGCTCCCGCGCGGACGCGTCCGGATCGCGTTCACCTCCGACGAGGAGATCGGCCAGGGCATCAAGCACCTCGACGTCGCGCGGTTCGGCGCCGTGGCGGCCTACACGCTCGACGACGAGGAGGCCGGCGCCCTGTGCGGCGAGACCTTCTCGGCCGACCGCGCGATCGTGAAGGTCATCGGGCGCAGCTCGCACCCAGGCACGGCGAAGGGGCGGCTGGTGTCGGCGCTCAAGATCGCGGCCAACATCGTCGCCCAGCTGCCGCCCGAGCTGTCGCCGGAACAGACCGAGGGCCGCCAGGGCTTCATCCACCCGACCAGCTTGCGCGGCACCGCCGGCGAGGCCGAGATCGACCTGATCGTCCGCGATTTCGACACGCCGAAGCTTGCCGAGCACGAGGCGGTGCTCCGGCGGATCGTCGACGAGACGGTCGCGCGCTTCCCGGGCGCGAGCGCGACGGTCGAGGTCACGAAACAGTACCGCAACATGGCCGACTACCTGCGGCAGCGGCCCGAGGTGATGGCGAAGGCCGAGGCGGCGATCCGCTCGCTCGGGCTCGAGCCGCACGGCGAGCCGATCCGCGGGGGAACCGACGGCTCGCAGCTCTCGGAGCGGGGCCTGCCGACGCCAAACCTCTTCTGCGGCATGCACAACTACCACGCCGTGACGGAGTGGTGCTGCCTCGACGACCTCGCCTACAGCGTCGGGACGCTGGTCGCGCTCGTGGGCGAGTGGACGAAGCCGTAGCTCCGCTCCGGCGGCAAGGCGAAGCGCTACGCCGGCTCGATGCGGACTCGGGTTGTCGGTTCCCGCTCGACCGCGTCTCTCTCCATCACCAGCGGGTGGTAGCGGCCCACGACCCAGTCTTCCAGCTGATCCGCGAAGTGCGGGCTCCCCGGCTGGCCCGATTGTCCGAGCGTGTTGGTCGCCACCGCGGGCACGTCGGCTGCGAAATCGACGAGGAATCGGTACTCGGCGCCGCTCACGACCTGGAAGCCGCGATCGAACGCGCCCGCCGCGTTGCGGACCGAGTCGGCGCTGCCAGGGATGGCCCTCGGGCCGACGTTGGCGATCTCGGCGAACGCCGGGCCGAACGAGGCAGCCAGCGGGTGGACGAAGGTCATCGTGTGGCAGCGGCCCCACGCCCAACCGGCCGGGTCTGCGCCGAGGGTTCGGCGCAGCCACTCGTGTGCATCGAGCGCCGCCGCCCTCACTTCGGCGTCGAGCTCCCCGGCCTCGACCATCCGCGCGACCGCCGCCTGCGCGACCGTGCGCGCGAGCGGCACGAGGTGCCTGGGGAATTCGCGCGCCGCGATCGTCTCGACCAGGCGGTGGTTGATCGCCTCGAAGATGGTCGGAGCGGGGCTATCCAGCGTGTACCGGAAGTCCCAGCCATCCAGGATCGCCGCCAGCTCGTCGTCGCGCAGCGCGCGGACCATCGCCGGCACCATCCGGGCAGCGCGGATCAGGTACACGTCGTTCTGTAGATCGCGCGAGTAGGCCGGCGACACGCGCTCGACCGACTCGAGCCGCTGGCGGATGCGCAGCGCGCGGTTGCCGCCGGCGAAGGCGCCGTGGAGCGGGTACGGGTAATCGTCCGGCGCGACGCGGTTGTTCGCGGTCGCAACGTAGCCGCGCGCCGGGCGCTCCATCCGCGGCAGCACCTCGAACGGCAGGTACCCCCGCCACTGATCGAGCGGCTCGTTCGCCTGGCGGTAGCCGCGGACGACACGGCCGCGCAGCGGGATGCGTCCCGCGTGCTGGTAGCCGACCTCGCCGTCGGCGGTCGCGCAGATCCAGTTCCACGACGGCATCGCCCAGTCGGCCAACGCGGTGCGGAACGACGCGAAGTCATGGGCGCGCTGGATCGCAAGCGACGCCTTGAGGTCGTCCAGGTGCTCGGCGCCGACCCACCGCAGCGAGAGTGGCGGGTCGCCGCCTTGCGCCACCGACGGCGTCACGTCGTTGATCACCGGGCCGAGGTCGGTGCGACGGATGGTGTGTCGACGCGGCGCCTCGCCGCGGACGCGGATCTCGACGTCGCGCGTGGCGAACGGCACCCACCGGTCACCGCGGCGGTACGCGCCGTCGCGGACCTCCTCGACGTACAGGTCGCGCTGCGAGGTCGCGTTGTTCGTCACGCCCCAGGCGATGTGTCGGTTGTAACCCCAGGTCGCGCCCGGCGCCCCGACCCAGAGCGAGCCCACGACGTCGTGGCCCGGCCAGGCGAGGTGCGCCTCGTACAGATCCGTCGGGTGCTCGAACGGCAGGTGTGGGTCGCTCGCGAGCAGCGCGCGGCCGGTCGTCGTGCGAGAGGCGGCGATGGCCCAGTTGTTCGACCCCGTCGCATCGCCGACGCCGAGCTGGGCATTCGGCGGAGTGGGCGTCGAGCCAGCGATCGGACGCGGCGCGTCGGCGTGCAGGATCCGTTCGTCCGGCATCTCGGGCGTCATGAACGCGGCGTACGTCACCTCGTCCAGATGCAACGCCGCCGCCTCGGCGGCGACGATCTGCTCCAGCCGCCCGTTGAGCTGCCACCACAGCCCGCGCAGCACGGCGATGGTGTCGCGCAGCGTCCACGGGGTGGGCTCGTAGCCGAGCAGGTCGAACTCGAGCGGGAGGCTCGGCCGCGCCGCCTCCATCGCCAGGTTGATGCCGACCACGAAGCCGTCGACGAGCTCGCGGGTCGCCTCGTCGATCAGCTCGACCTCGGCGGCGGCGATGGCAGGGATGCCGATGGTGCGCATCCGCAGGTCGCCGAGGTGGGCGTTCGGCCCAAGCAGCTCGGCCAGCGTGCCGAGCGCCTCCCGCCGCAGGTAGTCCAGCTGCCACAGGCGGTCGCGGCCCATGCAGTAGCCCAGCGCGACCAGCGCGTCCCGCTCCGAGCCAGCCCATACGTGCGGGATGCCCAACCGGTCCCTCACCACCTCGACTGGGGCCGCGACCGCGGCCCGCAGCCGCTCCTCGGCCGGCGGCAGCTTGCTCCGCAGGTAGGCGTCACGCTCGCGCCGGAACTCCTCGACCGAGACCCCGACCGCCCGGCAGGCCTCCTCGAGCGGCTCGCGCGAGCGGAGGACGGACACGACGGCGGCGCTCATCCGGCCATTCCGCAGGCAGCGATGGAGCGCGACCGGGGATGAGGACCAGCACCCGGCGATGCCGCCGTGGGAGAGATCACTCGTCGCTTCGCTCTTCGGATCGACATCAGCGTCCACCGCCTAGGAAGCGCAGCGCGACGGTCGTCATGGCCGCGACTCCGAGCGGCAGCGCCGCCTCGTCCACGTCGAACTTCGGGTGGTGGTTGCCGAAGGTGATGCCGCGCGCCTTGTTCCCAGTTCCGAGTCGGAAAAAGCAGCCGGGAGCCTTCTGCAGGAAGTAGCTCATGTCCTCGCCGCCGAGGACGGGGTCGACCTGCGTCACGTTCTCCGCGCCGACGAGCTCGGCGCCGACCTGACGGACCAGCTCGGTCATCGCCGGGTCGTTGACGAGCGACGGGTAGCCGAACGTGTACTCCACCTCCGCCTTCGCCCGCATCGCCGCGGCGATGCCCTGGCTCAGCTCCTTCAGCCGCTCGGCGAGCTGCTGTCGCAGGTCGGGGTCGTACGTGCGGACGGTGCCGAGGATCGTCGCCTCGCCGGGTATGACGTTGTTGGCGTCGCCGGCGTGGATGGCGCCGACCGTCACCACGGCCGGCTGGATCGGCGCCGTCTCGCGACTCACCAGCGTCTGCAGCGCCACGACGACGTGCGACGCGATCACGACCGCGTCCACCGTCGCGTTCGGACGGGCGGCGTGGCCGCCTTTCCCCTTGATGGTGATCTGGAAGCGATCCGACGCGGCGGTCGCCGGGCCGGCCCGGTAGCCGAGCTGGCCCGTTTCGAGCTGGGGCGTGACGTGCAGGCCGAACGCGGCGTCGACCCTCGGGTTCTCCATCACCCCTTCCTCGATCATCTTGATCGCCCCGCCTGGCGGCCGCTCCTCGCAGGGCTGGAAGGCGAGCTTCACGGTTCCGGCGAACTCGTGCCGCCGCTCCCACAGCAGCTTCGCCGTACCGAGCAGCACCGCCGTGTGCGCGTCGTGGCCGCAGGCGTGCATCACGTTGGGGACCGTGGACTTGTACGGAGCGTCGACCTGCTCGTCGATCGGCAGGGCGTCGATGTCGGCACGCAGCAGCACCGTCTTGCCCGCCCCGGCCGTTCCCTTGATCTCGGCCAGCACGCCGGTCGTGGCGATTCCGGCGCGGAACGGCACGCCCATGTCGCGCAAGCGCGACTGGATGTACTTGCTCGTCTCGAATTCCTGGAAGCCGAGCTCGGGGTGCATGTGGATGTGGCGCCGGTCGGCGGTCACCTGCTCGGCGATCGCCTGGGCAGCCTGCTTGATCTCGGCGGGCGAGACAGCTGTGACGGCCACGCGTTTCTCCTTGCTGGTCGGGGAGCGCATCGTAGCACTCGGTTAGACTCAGCCGAATACACCTTTGGAGCAGCGGGCCATGGCCTCGAACGAGGGTAGAGTCGCCGTCATCACCGGCGGAGGCACCGGCATCGGCCGCGCGAGCGCGCTGGCGCTCGCGAAGGACGGCGTGAACGTCGTCGTCAATTACTCGCGCTCGGCGCAGGACGCCGAGCAGACCGCCGAGGACGTCAGGAAGCTGGGGCGCCGTTCGCTCGCCGTGAAGGCGAACGTGCAGAGCCGCGAGGACTGCGAACGGCTGATCAAGACCGCGCACGACGAGCTCGGCCGGATCGACGTGCTGGTCAACTCGGCCGGGATGACCAAGTTCATCCCCTACCCGGACCTCGAGGCGCTCGACGACGAGGTCTGGCAACAGATCATGCAGACGAACCTGATGGGCGCCTTCTACACGAGCCGCGCGGCAGCCCGGCACATGCTGGCGCAGGGCAGCGGCGCGATCGTGAACATCGCGTCGATCGCCGGCTACGGCACGAACGCGAGCTCGATTCCGTACGCCGTGTCGAAGGGCGCGATGATCACGCTGACCAAGTGCCTCGCGCGCGCCCTCGCGCCGAAGGTGCGGGTGAACGCCGTCGCGCCGGGCGTGGTCGAGACGCGCTGGGTCGGCGACAACGAGGACTTCAAAGCGCAGGGCCGAGCCGCCACCCCGCTCGGGCGCAACGCGACGGCCGACGACGTCGCCGCGGCCGTGCGCTACCTGGCGCTCGACGCCACGTTCGTGACGGGCCAGATCCACAACGTCGACGGCGGCCGGGTGATCTGATGATTCCGGAGGTCAAGACGGTCTGCGTGGTTGGCGCGGGCCTGATGGGGTGGCAGATCGGGCTGATGTGCGCCCGCGCCGGCTACACGGTCCACCAGACGGACGTCAGGCCGGAGGCGCTAGAGCAGGCCGCGCGGAGGCAGAAAGAGACGCTCGAGGAGTGGCGAGCGAAGGGCAAGCTCGGCCTGCTCGACGCGTCTCCCGAGCCCGTCGAGACCATCATGGGCCGTTTCCGCCGCTTCGCCTCGCTCGCCGACGCCGTGAACGGGGCAGACTTCGTCGTCGAGGCGGCGACCGAGAAGCTGGAGGTCAAGCGCGCCATCTTCGCCGAGCTCGGCAAGCTCGCTCCCCCGTCCACGATCCTGGCGACGAACTCGTCGTCGATTATGAGTCGCAAGCTGGCCGACGTCACCGCCCACCCCGAGCGGCTGCTGAACTGGCACTTCACCAACCACCCCTGGCTGCGCCCCTACGTCGAAACGATGACGTGCGGCCAGACGACCGAGCGCAACCTCGACGTCGCTCAGCGGCTCGGCAAGAGCCTGGGCATCGCCTCGGCGATGGTCCACGGCGAGCTGATGGGTTTCATCCACAACTACGTCTGGCGGCACATCAAGAAGGCGGCGATGACCGTCGTGGACGAAGGCCACGCATCGGTCGAGGACGTCGACCGGGCCGTGATGATCGGGCTGCGCTGCCCGAATGGGCCGTTTCAGATGATGGACCGCGCCGGGCTCGACGTCATGCTGGACATCGAGCGCCAGTGGTACGCCGAGTCAGGCGACCCGCGCGACAAGCCGCCGAAGATCCTCGAGGACCTCGTCGCGCAGGGTCACCTGGGGCAGAAGACGGGCAGAGGGTTCTACACCTACCCGAACCCCGTCTTCGAGCGGCCCGGCTGGCTGCTGGGGCAGGACGACGACTGACGCGGAGCGACGCGGCCCGGACGGCGAGCTCGCGCGGCTGCGCGCCGAGCTCGAGGCCGCGAGGGAACGCGGCGCCGAGTACCTGGCGCTCGCCCGTCGCGCGCACGCCGAGCTCCTCGGCTACCGGCGGCGGGTCGAGCGCGAGCGGGCCGAGGACCGCCAGGCCGGGCGCGCCGCGGCGGTCGAGGAGCTGCTGCCGTTGCTCGACGACCTCGATCGCGCGCTCGAGCACCTGCCCGACGATCTCGCGGAGCACCCCTGGGCGAAGGGGGTCATGCTGCTCGGCCTGCACCTCCAGGGCGCGCTGACGAAGCTGGGCGTCGAGCGCTTCGGCGCGGTCGGCGAGCCCTTCGACCCCGAGCGCCACGACGCGGTCGCCCACGAGCCGCGCGACGACGTCGCGCCCGGCCACGTCGCGGCGGTCGTCCGTCCCGGCTACCGCGCCGACAACAGGCTGCTGCGCGCGGCGCAGGTAGTCGTCGCGAAGGCGCCGGAGCCCCGCGCGGAGCCCGCGCCCACTCCGCCACGACCAGAGCCTGGCAGGCACGTCGACCGCCGGGTCTAGGGTGACCGCTCGAACGAACAGCATTAGTTGCGGCATGCGCCGCCGCCTCGGTAGCCTCGACTGATTACGTCCCGCCCCGGAGGATCCTCTTTGCGCCCCAACAACCTCTTCCTTGCGCTCTCCACGTCGTTCGTGCTGGTCGCCGCCTGCGCCGCCGCCCAGCCGACCGCCACGGCGGTCCCGCCGACCGCGGCGCCCACCAAGCCGGCGGCCGCGGCAACCGCGACGACGGCGACGCCCGCGGCCGCGGCCGCTACCCCATCCACCGCCCCGACCGCGGCGTCCACCGCGGCGACCGCGGCGTCGAGCCCGGCCGCCGCGGCGGCGTCGGCGTCCGCGACGGCGGCGCCGGCCGCCGCGGCGGGCGCACGCGCGTTCAAGGTGGACCCCGACCAGTCCGAGGTGCAAGTGCGGGTCAACGAGCAGCTGGCCGACCTGCCGTCGCCGTCCGACGCCGTCCTCACTACCAAGGACATCCAGGGTCAGATCGTCGTCACGCGGGAGGGCAAGATCGTCGCCGACAGCTCGAAGTTCACCGTCGGCCTCGACTCCCTGAAGTCGGACCGCGCCCAGCGCGACAACTTCATCAAGCGCAGCACGCTCCAGACCAGCCAGTACCCGAACGCGCAGTTCGCGCCGACCGACCTGAAGCTAAACGGCCCCATCCCGACGCAGGCGGGCGATCTGAAGGGGCAGCTGGTCGGCAACATGACGATCCACGGCACGACCAAGCCGGTCACGTTCGACCTCGACGCGAAGCTCGAGGGAAGCACGGTGAAGGGCACGGCCAACACGCAGCTGAAGATCACCGACTTCGGCATGACGCTGCCACGCGTCCCGGTGCTGCTGTCGATCCAGGACCTGGCGAAGCTCCAGATCAACTTCACTGCGACCGCGGCGGCCTGAATCGACTAGCATACCGGCCAGCGTGGAAGAGGGTCGCGACGCTTTCCCGGTGGTGATGGGCGGCCAGGCCCGCGAGGCGGACGCGGTCGGCGACCGGGCGATCCGCGCTCGGCGCATCGTCGACGCGTTCGCGGAGCGCTTTGCCTCCACGCTGCCCCTGCCGGGCTCGGACGGCGTGCCGCTCCCAGGCCGGCACGTCCGCTGCACCGGCGAGACCCCCGGCCAGCTTTACGTCGCCGGGCAGATGTTCGTCCGCGACGCGCGCGGCCGCATCTCGGCGCGCGCGTCCGGCATGCCGGCCGGGTGGTCTGTGCGGCTCACGATCGTCGACGCGCGGCTGGCCGAGCTCGAGCCGGGCACCCCGGCGTCGCGGGCCGACCCGGCGGTCCTCCGGGCGCAGCGGCAGATGTCCGACCCGGCGCTTGGGGCCGCGCTGGCCGCGCCGCTCCGCCAGGCGTTCCCAGGCCGCCCGATCCACGCCGAGATGCACAGCCTCTTCGTCCCGGCCGGGCTGACCTTCGTCCGCGAGGTGTCGGTGGCCGTCCCGCTGCCCGAACGCGCGGCCGACGACGGCGAGCTCCTCGAACGGCTCTGCGCGGCGGCCGCGGCCGCCGCGCCGACGCTGTCCGACACGCCGCCGCGGCCACCCGCCCCGGCTATCCGCCGCGGCCACCTCCGCCTGATCCAATAGCCCAGTGGGCCACCGGGCCATCGCAGCCGGGCCCTTCCCGGCGCGCAAGCGGGGCACGTGACTCCTCTCCCCCTGGGAGAGCGCGGCCGGCAGGCCAGCTGAGGCCGCCCTTTGCCCACCGACGTCGAGCACCTCGACTACGCGAATCTGGGCCCCGGCCGCCATCGGCTCCGCTTCCTCGTTCCGGACACGTCGATGCCAGATGGCTCGCGGCTGGCGGTCCCGGTCACCGTCCTCGTGGGCCGGCGTGCGCGCCCCCGCGTCGCCGCGATCGCCGGGGTCCACGGTAACGAGTACCCGGGTCCCCTCGCGCTGCTCGACCTGGCGCAGGCACTCGACCCGGCGGCGCTCGACGGCACCCTGGTCCTCGTGCCGATCGCGAACCCCCTCGCCTTCAACGCGGGCACGCGCAGCTCGCCCGAGGATGGCGTGAACCTGAACCGCGTCTTCCCCGGCGACCCGGCCGGCACGCTCACCCTTCGGCTGGCCCACGCGGTGGTCGACGGCATCGTGGCTGACGCCGACCTGGCGATCGACCTGCACTCGGCAACCGAGACCGGCGAGATGGTGCCGATGGCCGGGTTCCGCGAGCACACGGGCGACGTCGCCGTTCGCTCGGCGCGCGCGGCGGCCGCCTTCGGGCTCGAGACGTACTGGATGATGCGCTGGGCGCCCGGTACGCTCTCGACCGCCCTCAATCAGCGCGGCATCCCCGCCGTCGGATGCGAGCTTGGCGGGATGGGCACCGCGACCGCCGAACAGATCCACCTCTACCGCGACGGCGTGCTGCGCTGCCTCGACCGCCCGTTCGATGCTCCGCTCCCGGGGGAGGTCGAGGTGATGGAGGAGGCCACTTCACCGGCCAGCGGCCTGATCGACCCGGCCGTCGGCCTGCGCGACGCGGTCCGCGCGGGCCAGCTCCTCGGCCGAGTCCTCGACCCATGGGGCGAACGCGTCGCCGCCGTCGAGTCGCCGTGCGATGGCCGCGTGGCGCACCTCCGTCTGTTCCGGCAGATCAATGCCGGCGAGGCGCTTGCCTGGATCGCACGGCGGACTCCCAATCCACTGCTCCAGGCAAGGGGCTAGATCGCTGGCTGGAAGACCGCTGCCCCGCGGATGAGCCCTTCGCCGTTCGATCGGCGCCGCTGTGCCGAGCGCCCGCCGGACCGCCGGCCCGGCGGTGTCATCCCGAGGAGGGACGACGAGGGATCTCGGCCGGCGCGCCGTCCTCGGCTCCCCGGGGCGCCGGCGCACGGCGCGCCGGCCGAGGTTCCTGGCTCCGCCCGGAGCGACGGCCGAGGCCGGGCCGGCGGATACCGGGCCGGCGTTCTAGCCTGAGCCCTTCAGCTCTTTGATCCGCGCGGTTAGCGCCGGCAGGACCTCTTTGTAGTCGCCGACGATGCCCCATCGGGCGTGGCGGAAGATGTTGGCGTCGGGGTCGCGGTTGATCGCGACCAGGTTGCGTGAGCCGCCGCAGCCGGCCATGTGCTGGACGGCGCCGGAGATGCCGACCGCGACGTAGAGGTCGGGGCTGACGGTCGTGCCCGTCAGACCGACCTGGAGGCTCGGCGGCACCCAGCCGGCGTCGGTGACGGCGCGCGAGGCGCCCACCGCCGCGCCGAGCGCCGCCGCGAGCTCCTCCACGTAGTGCCAGTTCTCCGGGCCACCCAGGCCGCGACCGCCGGAGACGACGACCCTGGCGTCCTTGAGCGTCGGGCCGGCCGACGGCGCGGCCTGGACCGTGTCCACGACCACGGCGCGCGGGCTGGCCGCGGGCACCGCCACGTCGATCACCTCGGGCGTCGCGCCGCCGGGCTCGGCGGCCGGGAAGGCGCGCGGACGGAGGGTCGCCACGACTGGCCTGGACTCGACCGCGTAGTCGGCGAGCGCGTTGCCGCCGTAGATCGGCTTGGCGAGGACGAGCTGGCCGTCCGCCCGCCCGAGCGCGGTGCAGTCGGTGACCGCGGCGGTGCCCAGGCGGAACGCGACGCGCGGGGCGAGCTCGCGGCTGAGGAGCGTGTGCGGGAAGAGGACCACGTCTGCCTGGCTCTGCTCCACCGCGTCGGCGACGAGCGGAGTCCACACCTCGGCCAGGTAGGGGCGCAGCGACTGATCGTCGCCGACCAGCACGCGGCGGACCGGGAGCCGCGGGGCGAGCGCGCGGACGCCCGAGCCGACGAGCAGCGCGTCGGTCGGCTCGCCCAGCGACTGCGCGGCGCCGACCAGCTCGAGTGCCTGCGGCGGGAGCGCCTCGCCTCGCGCCTCGACGACTACAAGCGTGCTCATGAGATGACCCTCAAATCAGCTTCGCCTCCCGCAGCTTGTCGGCGAGGACTCGGCCGGCGTCGGCGGCGGTGTCGGCCTTGACCAGCTCGGCCTTCGCCTCGCGCGTCTCGGCGTAGAGGCGCACGATCTTGCGCCTGGGCGCGAGGTCGGACAGTCCCAGGTCGGCCAGCGACCACGAGGGGATCTGCGCCCGGCCGGCCATCATCACGCCGCGGAGCGGCGGGTAACGCGGCTCGCCGATCTCGCTCGAGACGGCCAGCAGCACCGGTGGGGCGACCTCGACGACGTCGTAGCCGTCTTCGGTCATCCGCTCGACGCGCGCCTTGCCGTCGGCCCAATCGATCTTCTGGACCGGCGCGAGCGACGGCCAGCCCAGCAGCTCGGCGACCCCGAGCGGCACCTGGCCGGCGTCGGTGTCGCTCGCCTGGCGCCCGCTCAGCACCAGGTCGATCGGCTCGCCTTCGGCGCCCATCTTCCTGATCGCGGCCGCCAGAGCGTTCGCGGTCACCCACGTGTCGGCCTCGGCCAGCGCCGGGTCCTCGACCAGCACGGCGCTGTCGGCGCCCATCGCGATCGCGCGCTTCAGGACGTCGCGCGCCTCGGCCGGGCCCAGCGAGAGCGCGACGACGGTGGCGCCGTGCGCCTCCTTCAACTTCAGCGCCGCTTCGAGCGCGTTGGCGTCGTAGCCGTTCATGACCGGCGCGACGCCGGTCGGCGGAACGACCCGCTTGTTGGCCGAATCCACCTGGAACGAGCCGGGCGGGACGTCCGGGTCAGGTACCTGTTTGACCGTTACGACTATCCGCATCGAGGGACCCCGCGAGTAGTTCGCTGACGTCGCGAATCGGCAGCTCGTCGAAGACGCCCTTCGTCCGAGTCGCGTCTTCGAGCATCATGATGCAGTAGGGGCAGGCGGTCGCCACGGCGCCCGGCTGGCCCTCCATCGCCTGCAGCAGCCGCAGGTGGTTGATGCGCGTGCCGCGCTTTTCCTCCATGAACGCGCGCGCGCCGCCGGCGCCGCAGCACATCGCCCTGTTGTGGTGGCAGCCGCCGCCGCATTCGCCGAGGCGGACGCCCGGAATCGCCCGGATCACGTCGCGCGGCTGCTCGTAGAGCGCATGGTAGCGGCCGATGTAGCAGGGGTCGTGGTAGACGATCTGACGCTCGTCCGCCTGGCGAGGCTCGAGCTTCCCCTCGGCGATCAAGCGCGCGAGCAGCTCGGTGTGGTGGACGACGTCGTAGAGGCCGCCGAGCTGCGGGTACTCGGCCTTGAGCGTGTTGAAGCAATGGGGGCAGCTCGCGACGATCCGCTTGACGCCGAGGCGGTTGAGCGTCTCGACGTTCTCGCGAGCGAGGAGCTGGTAGAGGTACTCGTGGCCGGCGCGGCGCGCGGGGTCGCCCGTGCACGTCTCGCGCTGGCCGAGGACCGCGAAGCGCTCGCCGGCGCGTTGCAGCAGGCCGACGATCGTGCGCATCACCCGCTGGTAGCGCTCGTCATGCGCGCCGGCGCACCCGACCCACAGCACGTAGTCGACGTCTTCGACAGTCACCCCACCCTCGCCGAGCACCGGGACGCCGAGCCCCCTCGCCCAGTCGCCGCGCGTCGCGCGGGGGAAGCGCCAGGGGTTGCCGCTCGCCTCGAGGTTCTCGAACAGCCGCCGCGCGTCGGCCTCGAAGCGGCTCTCGTCGAGCACGAGGTGGCGCCGCATCTCAATGATCTTGGGCACGTGCTCGATGAAGACGGGGCACGCCTCCATGCAGGCGCGGCAGGTCGTGCAGTCCCAGAGCACGTCGTCGGCGATGACGTCGCCGACCATCCGCTTCGTCGGCGGGTTGGCCGTCGCGGCGGCGGTCAAGTCGCCGCGCGGGAGCTCCATGCCGTCGGCCGGCAGGAGCGCCGGGCCGCGTTCGAGCAGGTAGTGCTTCAGGTCGAGGATGAGCCACTTCGGGGAGAGCGGCTTGCCGGTGCGGCTCGCCGGGCACTGCGCCTCGCAGCGGCCGCATTCGGTGCAGGTGTAGCCGTCGAGGTGGTCCTTCCATGTGAAGTCGACTACGTCGCCAGCCCCGAGCCGTTCACCGCGCTCGAGCTTCCCCTCGACGTCCAGCCAGGGGAGCTGACCCTTCGGCGCCGTCGAGCGCAGCCAGACGTTGAACGCGGACGTAAGGATGTGCAGGTGCTTCGACCACGGCAGGTAGGCGAGGAATCCCAGCACCGTCAGGACGTGCGCCCACCAGAAGAACCTGCTCACGGTCGGCGACGGCGAGCCCCAGAGCGGCGCGATGAGCGACGAGATGTACGACCAGCGGCTCCAATCCTGGCGCGCGATCGCCATCTGGCTGCTGGTGGCCAGGAACGCCGTCACCATCAGCGTGGCGATCAGCGACAGGATGATCAACGCGTCGCCGGTGTAAGTGAGCCGGCGCGGCTTGCCGACGAGGCGGCGGTAGAAGGCCATCGCGACGCCGATCAGCACCAGCGCCTCGAACGTCTCGAGCGAGACGAGGAAGACGGGGTTCTGCTCGATCCAGGGGATGGTGAGCCCGGGAACGAGGCCGGTCAGCAGCATGTCGGCCGTCATCACGGTGATGACGCAGAAGCCCCAGAAGATGAGAGCGTGCATCACGCCGGCGTAGGGCTCCGAGAGCAAGCGCCCTTGGCCGACGACGTGCTCCAGGAAGAGCGCCAGCCGCTCCCCCGGGTGGTCGGTCCGCGACGTCGGCCGGCCCAGCCGCATTAGTCGGTAGAGGTGCCAGGCGCGGTTGAGAAAGAGCCCGCCGCCGAACGCTAGGGCAATCGCCAGGACGAGATTCTCGACGCCGAGCCCCAACCCGTTCATAATGCGCCCCACAGGCGGGCAGCCGCGGCTCGGGTTTTTTCAGGGGGAAGGAGGGACCCCGGGCCGCGGCTAATCCTCACGCATCGGCCTCGTTGACAGCACCCTAGCGTCCGGCTAGTGTAATTGTCTGATGATACGGCCGGGTGAGCCGTTCGCACGCGTCAGGATACCGAAGGGATCGGAGCTGTTGGCGCAGCGCGTGCGTGCCGCCATCCTGGTCGGCGACCTGCCAGTCGGCTCGCTCCTCCCGCCCGAGCACGAGCTGGTCCGCCAGCTCGGCGTGTCGCGCGCAACGGTGCGTGAGGGGATGCGGCTCCTCGAGGCCGACGGACTGATCAGCACGCGGCCGGGCCGGCGGGGCGGCGCGACCGTCTGCCGTCCGAGCGCCGGCGCGCACACGCGGTCGCTCGCGCTGCTCCTGCAGTTCGACGGCGCGACGCTCGGTGCGCTGCTCGAGGCGCGGCGGGTGATCAAGCCGGCGTGCGGGCGGCTGGCCGCCGAGCGGATCCGCCCGGACGAGCTCGCGGCGATGCGCGACGCGCTCGCCGAGATGCGGGCGGTGATGGACGACCCCGAGGCGTTCCACCACGCAGGTATCCGTTTCCATCTGCTCATCGCTAAGGCAACGCACAACCCGGTGCTCGGCATCTACGCCACGTCTCTCGCCGAGCTGATCTACGACCTGATCTGCCAGGTTCGGTTCACCCGCGAGGACCTCGAGGCTGGCGCGGCGTCGTGCCAGCGCATCTTCGAGGCGATCGAGGTCGGCGACGGCGACGCGGCCGAGCGCCGAATCGCCCGCCACCTCGCCGCCGTCGAGCGCGCGATCGAGGCCCGCGGCTTGAACCACCGGCCCGTCGAGCTGAACGGCGCGGTCGGGGGGTTCACCCCGGGCCGCTTCGCCGTGGAGGTTGGCACAAGCGGCCCCTAGCGGGCCGAGCACGAAGGCGTTTGGATGAGGAAGGTTATATGCAGGAAGGTCGCGCATCCGTCGCCGCGTTCGGCCGTCTCGTCTCGCGTCGCTCGGTCGTGGGTGGGATCGCGCTGACGCTAGCCGCGCCGCTGCTCGCCGCCTGCGGCGCGTCGGCCCCGCCCACGCAGCCGCCGGCGGCAACCGCAGCGCCGGCCGCCGCCGCGCCCACGACCGCCCCCTCCGCCCAGGCCCCGCCCACCGCGGCACCGGCGGCGACGGCCGCCCCGGCAGCGCAGCCGACCACCGCGGCGCCCGCGACGACCGCACCGTCGGCCGCCGGCGCCCCGAGCGCGCCAGCGGCCGCCGCCCCGCCGGCGGCCGCCGCGCCCTCGATCCCGCCGCTGCCCGGCACCAAGGTCGCCACGCCGGTCGCCGAGCCGCCCACCAAGAAAGGCGGCGTGGTGAGCTCCTTCTACTGGACCGAGAACCCGCCGACGCTCGACCCCTACCTGAACGTCTCGTTCCGCAGCCAGACCTTCGCCGGCATGTTCTACAGCCGGCTCCTGCGGTCGAAGAAGGGGCCGGGCATCGGCTCACACGCCTACATCATGGAAGGCGACCTTGCCGAGTCGTGGAAGCCGTCGGAGGACGGCACGACCTGGACGTTCACGCTGCGCCAGAACGCCAAGTGGCACCCGAAGCCGCCGCTGAACGGCCGGCCGGTCGTCGCCAGGGACGTCACGCAGTCCTTCGAGCGCTTCATGAAGGTCTCGCCGCAGAAGACGACCTTCGACGTCGTCGCCGACGTCAGCGCGCCGGACGACCGGACGGTGGTCTTCAAGCTGAAGCAGGGCTTCGCGCCGTTCGAGGCGAACATCGGCGCGCCGATCTTCTGGATCATCTCGCCCGAGGTCATCGCCAAGGACGGCGACGCGTCGAAGACGGTTGTCGGATCGGGCCCGTTCATCTTCGACAAGTTCGAGTCGGGCGTGCAGATCGCTGGGAAGCGGAACCCAGACTTCTACATCCCGAACGAGTCGAACGCCGACCAGGTCAGCCCGATCATCCCCGACACGGCGACGCAGATGGCGGCGCTGCGGGCCGGCCAGCTCGACGTCCACCCGGGCATCCCGCAGACCGAGATCGCCAACCTGGCGAAGACGAACCCTGAGATCAAGCTCTACGAGAACCCAAACCTGAACATCCCGTTCATGTACTGGAAAGTCGACGCGCCGCCTTTCAACGATCCGCGCGTCCGCCAGGCGTTCTCGATGATGATGAACCGGGACGACTACATCAAAGTCATCCTGAACGGCCGCGGCGAGTACAACAACGCGATCCCGTTCGCGCTTTCGGAGAGCTGGCTCAACCCGCGCGGATCCGACGCCGGGCCGTCCGCCAAGTACTTCAAGCACGATCCGCAGGCGGCCAAGCAGCTCCTCGACGCAGCCGGCTGGGACTGGAACAAGCCGCTGCCGATGATTGGCACGCCCGGCTACGGCCAGGTGTTCGTGCAGGCGATCGAGCTCGTCGCCCAGCAGCTTAAGCAGGCTGGGCTGAACGTCCAGCTCAAGATGCAAGAGTACACGGTCTACATCGGCACGACGTTCGCCGGGAAGATCGACCCGGGCACCGTCGTCTTCGGGCTCGAGACGCCGTTCACCGAGCCGCACGACTACCTGTTCAACATGTACCACCCGAAGGGCACGCGCAATCACGCCGGGGTGAACGACCCGAAGCTGACCGAGATGATCGAGCAGCAGATGCGCACGATCGACAAGGCGAAGCGTAAGGCGCTGATCTACGACATCCAGCGTTACCTAGCCGAGCAGATGTACTACCCGCCCGGGACGGCCGGCGTCGTGACCGCGGCTGTCCAGCCGTGGATCAAGAACTACTACTACATCTCGGACTACGGGCAGTTCTCGGAGGTGATGTCCAAGGTCTGGGTGGACAAGTGACGGCCAGCGCGCTTGCGCGCGCTGCACCGCCACCCCGGGCGGCGCGAGGGGTCTCGACCGCTACGCCGGCCGACGTTCCTCGTCGCTTGGTTACCAGGGGTGACGGAGGCCGGCGCTGATGTCACCGTCCTACGCTGCGCGGCGCGTCCTGCTCGCCCTGTTGACGCTCTGGGGCGTCACGTTCGTCGTGTTCGCGCTCGTCCGGCTCATGCCGGGCGACGCGGTCACGGCGCTGCTGCAGGACTACGCCTACGCCAAGGACGTCGAGGAGATGCGCCACACGCTCGGGCTGGACCGGCCGATCCCGGTCCAGTACGCCGAGTGGCTCGGCAACGTCCTGCGGGGCAACCTCGGCGAGTCCCTCCGCTCGAAGACACCGATCGCCTCGGAGCTGACCAACCGCATCCCGGTGACGGTCGAGCTCGGGTTGCTGGGCATGGCGATCGGGCTGCTGATCGCGCTCCCGATCGGCGTCCTGTCAGCGGTGCGCCAGCACCACTGGAGCGATTACGCGGCGCGGGCGCTGGCGATCGGGATGCTGGCGATCCCGGCGTTCTGGCTTGGCACGCTCGCGGTCACGCTGCCGTCGGTCTGGTTCAAGTGGACGCCGCCGCTGTTCTACACGCGCTTCACAACAGACCCTCTGAGGAACCTCGGCATCGTGATCATCCCGGCGGCCATCCTCGGGCTGGGGCTCTCAGGCACGCTCCTGCGGCTGACGAGGGCGCAGATGCTCGACGTGCTGCGCCAGGACTACGTGCGGACGGCCCGTGCCAAGGGACTGCGCGCCGGCGCGGTCGTCGTGCGGCACGCGCTGCGCAACGCGCTGATCCCGATCGTCACGCTGATCGGCCTGCAGGTCTCGATATTGATCGGCGGCTCGGTCGTGCTCGAGCAGATCTTCGTGCTGCCGGGTATGGGCCGCTACCTGCTCGAAGCGATCCAGTACCGCGACTACCCGGTGATCCAGGCCCTCAACCTGCTGTTCGCGGCGGCGATCATCTTGTCGAACCTGGTCGTCGACCTGGCCTACGGCTGGCTCGACCCGCGGGTGCGCCATGCGTGAGTCCGTCGTCGCGGCGCGGCCCGGCGTCTTCGAGGACGAGCTCGCCTTCACGCGCGAGGTGCCCGACCTCGACGTGCCGTGGTCGCGGCGCATCGCGCTGTTCGTTAGGAACCAGCCGCTCGGCACGATCGGGCTGGCGATCGTGCTGCTCTTGCTGTTCACCGCCGCCTTCGCGCCGCTGCTCGCCCCGTACTCTTTCGAGTACGGGGTCGCCGACGAACGGCTGCTGCCGCCGAGCTGGGCGCACCCGTTCGGCACCGACGCCAGCGGGCGCGACATGCTCAGCCGCATCATCTACGGCGCGCGCATCTCGGTGACGGTTGGTTTCGGCGCGGTCGCGATCGCGACCGGCCTTGCGACGATCGTGGGGATGGCGTCGGGCTACTTCGGCGGCTTCTTCGACCTGGTGGTCCAGCGCGTCGTCGACACGTGGATCTCGTTCCCGGCGCTGGTGCTGCTGATCAGCTTCGTCTCGGTGTTCGGCCCGGGGCTGTGGAACGTCACGTTCATCCTGGGCGTGCTGCTCGCGCCGGGCGCTTCGCGCGTCATCCGCGGCGCGACGATCGCGATGCGGCACCAGCCGTACGTCGAAGCGGCACGCTGCCTCGGCGCGGGCCACGGCCGGGTGCTCGTGAGGCACGTGCTGCCGAACGTCTTCACGACCGTGATCGTGCTCGCGACGGTGCAGCTGGGCGCCGCGATTTTGGCCGAGTCCACGCTGTCGTTCCTCGGCTACGGCGTGCCGCCCCCCTACCCGGCCTGGGGCAGCATGCTGAGCGGCACCGGCCGGGCCTTTATGCTGCAAAGCCCCTGGCTGTCGATCTGGCCCGGGCTGGCGATCAGCCTGGCGGTCTTCGGCTTCAACGTGCTCGGCGATGCATTGAGGGACGAGCTCGACCCAAGGCTCAGAGGAGGGCGTCGTGGATCTTAGATACACACCGGAGGACGAGAAGTTCCGCGCGGAGGTCCGCGCCTGGTTCGAAGCGAACGTGCCCCGGAAGCCGCTGCAGACGCTCGAGGAGCGGCGCGCCTGGCACCGGAAGCTGTACGAGGCCGGCTTCGTCGGAATGGGCTGGCCGAAAGAGTACGGCGGGCGCGACGCCCGGCCCATGGAGCAGGCGATCGTCGCCGAAGAGATGGCGCGCGTCGGCGCGCCCGGCACGATCAACGGCCTCGGCATCTCGATCTGCGGCCCGACGCTGATCGCCCACGGCACCGAGTGGCAGAAGCAGCGCTATCTCAAGAACATCCTGACCGCCGACGAGATCTGGTGCCAGCTCTACTCCGAGCCGAACGCCGGTTCCGACCTCGCCAGCCTGAAGACGAGCGCCGTCAAGGAGAACGGCCACTTCGTCGTGAACGGCCAGAAGGTCTGGACCAGCGGCGGCATGATCGCCGACCTGGGCATCTTGCTCGCGCGCACCGACCCGACGGTGCCGAAACACCAGGGCATCTCTTACTTCGTGATGGATATGCACGCGCCGGGCGTCGACGTGCGGCCGATCAAGCAGATCACCGGCTCGCAGGAGTTCTGCGAGGTCTTCATGACGAACGTGAAGATCCCGGCCGAGAACCTGATCGGCGAGCTAGGCCAGGGCTGGCGGCTGGCGCAGACGACGCTCGGCTTCGAGCGCGGCGGCAACACGCTCAGCCGTGCGACGCGCGCACGGGGCAACCTCAACCGGCTGATCGAGGTCGCCCAGCGTGTCGACCGCAACGGGCGGCCGGCC
>DASRFH010000081.1:0-5228 GCA_035651675.1 Chloroflexota bacterium
CGGGTACAAGAAGGGTGCGGATGGCATCCGGGTGACCAAGGACGGCGTGCGGATGAAGGTGACCTACGCCACCTCGATCAACACGCTGCGCCAGAAGGAGCAGGCGCTGGTCAAGGACGGCTGGAGCAAGATCGGCATCGACGTCGAGCTGCGGGCAATCGACCAGAGCGTCTACTTCGCGAGCACGCCGGGCAACAACGATACCCTCGCCCACTTCTACTGGGACGTGATGATGCACACGTCCACGTTCGGCTCGCCGTGGCCGTCGGGTTACATGAAGCGCTGGTACTCGGGCGATCCCGCGCGGGACGTCGCGCAGAAGGCCAACAACTGGTCGGGCAACAACTACAACCGCTGGATCAACGCCGACTACAACAAGCTCTGGGAGCAGGTCCAGAGCGAGCTCGACCCGGAGAAGGCGAAAGCCGCGTTCGTCAAGATGAACGACATGGTGATCGGCGAGTTCGTCAACATCCCGCTCGTCGACCGTCGTACCGTGTCCGCTAAGTCGAAGGCGTTGAAGGGGCCGGTTTTGGTCGCCTTCGACGACGATCCCTGGAACATCCAGGACTGGACGAAATAGCCAGTAGCAAGAGGATGACTTCCTCGGTATGCTAGGCGCGAGTTGACTCAATACCTTATCCGACGACTCCTCATCGCCATCCCGACGCTGTTGCTGATCAGCTTCGTCGTCTACATGATCCTGGCGCTGGCTCCCGGTGACCCGTTATCGCAGTTCGCGACCAACCCGGAGGTCCCCCCGGAGGTGCGCGAGAGCATCCGGCACCAGCTCGGACTCGATCAGCCGCCCACGGTACGGTACGTGAAGTGGTTGGTCTCCTTCGCGCAAGGTGACTGGGGCTTCTCGTTCGCGAGCCGTGTTCCGGTGCTCTGGCTGATCGGCACCCGGATCAAGACGACGCTGCTGGTCATCGGCGGTGCCTACGTGCTCGCCATCTTGATCGCCATTCCGGTCGGCATCGCGACGTCGGTCCGCCAGTACTCGTTGTTCGACCAGATCGTCACGACGCTGTCGTTCGTCGGCTTCTCCTCGCCCACCTTCTTCACCGGCGTCGTGTTGATCATCGTCTTCAGCGTCACGCTCGGGTGGCTGCCGATGATCTACGACCAGACCACGACCGAGCCGATCGCGATGGTCAAGCAGATGATCATGCCGGTCGTCGTCCTGGCGCTCTTCCAGGCGGCGACGCTGTCGCGTTTCGTGCGCGCGTCAATGCTGGACAACCTCGGCCAGGACTACGTGCGCACGGCGAGGGCGAAGGGGCTGGACGAGAACCGCGTCGTCATGCGGCACGTCCTGCGGAACGCGCTCTTCCCGGTCGTCACGCTCGTGGCGCTCCAGCTCCCGACGGTTTTCACCGGCGCGGTGGTCACCGAGCAGATCTTCCGGGTACCCGGGATTGGCGCCTTGCTCATCACGTCCATTCAGAGCAACGACACGCCGGTCGTCCTGGGCATCGTGCTGATCTTCTCGGTGTTGGTGGTGGTGTGCACGCTGCTCTCGGACATCTTGTACGGCGTGCTGGACCCCCGCGTGAAGTACAGCTAGGGGGCGCTGTTCGATGGAGCAGACGTTGGCCGACACCGCCGTCCAGACGGCCGCGGCTGCGCCGGCGCTCGGCCAGGCCGACGCGCTCGCGGAGCTGCCCGAGCGCACGCTGTGGCAGGACGCCTGGCGGCGGTTCCGGAAGCACCGCATGGCGCGGACCGGCCTCGTCGTCTACTTGCTCCTCGTCACGCTCGTGCTCGTCGGTCCGTTCGTGTGGCGGGTCAACGTCCTGGACATCGACTTCATGGCGTCGAACGCCGGCCCGTCGCCCGTGCACCCGCTGGGCGCGGACGATCTGGGACGGGACACGCTGGCGCGCGTCTTGAACGGAGGCCGCGTCTCGGTGGCGGTTGGAATCGCGGCGATGGTCGTCTCGATCACGCTCGGCTCGCTGGTCGGCTCGCTGTCCGGCTACTTCGGCACCTGGGTCGACATCGTGCTGATGCGGATCACCGAGGTCTTCCTCTCGATCCCGCAGCTCCCGGTGCTGCTGCTGATCACCTACCTGTTCCGCCAGGTGTTCGTGAACGCCCTGGGCCCCAACCTGGGCGTGTTCGTGATGATCGTCAGCGTGCTCGGCGGGCTGAACTGGATGTCGACGGCGCGGCTGGTTCGGGCCGGCTTCCTGACGCTGCGTGAGCGGGAGTTCGTCGAGGCGTGCCGGGTGCTCGGCGTCGGCCACGGCCGCATCATCTTCCGCCACATCCTGCCGAACACGCTGAGCCCGATCATCGTCGCCGCCACGCTGGCGGTCGGCTCGTCGATGATCGCCGAGGCGACGCTCTCGTTCCTGGGCCTCGGCTTCCCGCCCGACTTCCCGACCTGGGGGCGGCTCTTGAACGACGCGCTGAATTACCTGACCATCAACCCGATGATGGCACTCGTGCCCGGTACGATGATCTTCCTGGCCGTGCTGTCGATCAACTTCATCGGCGACGGCCTGCGCGACGCGCTCGACCCGAGGCGCGGCGCCTAAGCGATCCTGAAGACCGCGTAGCGGTCGGCCCGCGGGTCGACGATCACGGAGAAGCGCCAGGGGCCGGACGTCGCGAACTCCCTGTCGGCGGTCAGCTTCACGTCGACCGTCCGTTTTGACTTCGCCGGCACGCGTGTGGTCGGAATGGTGTCGCCCGAGCTGTAGGCGAGGTGGCCAGCAGCGTCGACCGCGTAGAAGTCGCGATCCGGGCCGGTCACGTCGCCGCGCGGCCCAGCCACGACCGCTGCCTCGTCGGTCAGGTTCTCGGCCTCGAGGTGGACGGTGACGTCGCGCACGCCGTTGGCAGCTGGCTGGCCGACTTCGAGACCTGTCACCGTCAGCCGCCAGAGATCGGCCACGGTGGTCGGCTCATCCTTCGCGGCGACCTTGCCGACGTCGGAGGGCGTCAGCTGAGCCGGTTCGGCGGCCTTCTGGTCGAGCTGCACCTGGGCGCGCGTTCCGCCCGCGCCGCTGCCGAAGTGCAGCTCGAGCGTGAAAGGCTCGGCCGAGCTGGCCGGAACGTCGAAGGCGTAGACAAGGGCGACGGCGTCGCCTGGGGCGAGGATGAGCTTGTACGACCCGCTCGGCTGGCCGTCCGCGCCGACGAAGCTGCCGCCGAACGAACGCTGGGCACGGTCGAGCACGTCGAGCTGCAGCCGGGGCAGCTCATTCGCCTGGACAGGGAGCACGTCCGAAGCCGGGCGTACCCGCGGCACCGGTGGCGCGGTCGAGGGGATCTCGATCGCGGCCGCCTTTCCTCCGTCGTCCTTGACCGTGAAGCCGACGAACAGGCGGTTGCCGGCGCCACCGTTCGCCTCAGTCCGGCTGCCGGTGACGACGAGCTTCCAGGGACCCGACGAGATGAGATCGCCCACCCTGGCCGACGTTGCGGTGGGGGTTGGCTCGGCGCGTGACGCCGAGGGCGTCCTCGCCGAGGGCGTTGGGACGAGGCCCGCGACGGCGCGCGGCGCGCGGCCGCCGAGCCGCGTCAGCAGGTCCGTCGAGAGGCCCGTCGTGGCGAGCGCCCAGAGCAGCCCGCCGAGCATGGCCGCGAGGGCCAGCGTCGAGCCGGCGAAGAACCATGCCCAGCCGCTGCCGCCGCGGGGCACGGCTGGTGCGCCGCACTCGGGGCACGGCACCCCCAGATTCGCGCGCGGCTTGCCGCAGGTCGGGCAGTACATGTGGGCGGATCGTAGAAGGGCGGTGCGATGCCGGCAAATTGGCCGACCGTATAATCCCAACACTCGACCCGCGGTGCGCTCCTTCGCGGTGCACTGCATCCTGGTAGGGGGCGCCTATGCCGATCGCCGAAGCACCGAAGACCCGCGTCGAGCGCGACTCGATGGGCGAGCTGCCCGTCCCGGCGGACGCTTACTACGGCGCGTCGACCATGCGCGCCGTCCGCAACTTCCCGATCAGCGATCTGCGCTTCCCGCGGCGGTTCATCCGCGCGATCGCGCTGATCAAAGGCACCGCCGCGCTCGTCAACCAGGAGCTCGGCTTGCTCGACCCGAAGCTGGCCGACGCGATCCACCGCGCCGCCGAGGAGGTCGCCGAGGGGAAGTTCGACGACCAGTTCGTCGTCGACATTTTCCAGACCGGCTCGGGAACCTCGACGAACATGAACGCCAACGAGGTCATCGCCAATCGGGCGAACGAGCTTCTTGGCAGCCCGCTCGGCTCGCGCAAGCCGGTCCACCCGAACGACCAGGTCAACATCTGCCAGTCGTCGAACGACGTCATCCCAACGTCGATCCACGTCGCGGCGCTGACCGCGATCGAAGAGGACCTGGTACCCGCGCTCACGCGGCTCCAGCAAGCGCTCGAGCGCAAGGCGCAGGAATTCATGCCGATCGTCAAGACAGGCCGGACGCACCTGCAGGACGCGACTCCGATCCGCCTCGGGCAGGAATTCCTCGGCTGGGCGGGCCAGGCCGAGCGGGCGATCCGTCGGCTGCGGCATGCGCAGGAAGAGCTAAGCGAGGTCGCGCTGGGCGGGACCGCTGTCGGGACGGGCGTGAACGCGCACCCGGAGTTCGCGGCGCGTGTCTGTGAGCGGCTGTCGCGGCGGCTCGGCGTACGGATCCGCGAGACGAGCAACCACTTCCAGGCGCAGTCGACGATCGACGGCGTCGTGGAGGCGAGCGGCGTGCTCAAGACGATCGCCGTTAGCCTCATGAAAGTCGCGAACGACGTGCGCTGGTTGGGCTCGGGCCCCCGGGCGGGCATCGGGGAGATCGCGCTGCCGGAGGTGCAACCAGGCAGCTCGATCATGCCGGGTAAGGTGAACCCGGTGATCGCCGAGGCGCTGACGATGGTGTGTGCGCAGGTGATCGGCAATGACGTCACGGTCGCGATCGCCGGGCAGTCGGGCAATTTCGAGCTGAACGTGATGATGCCGGTGGCCGCCTACAACCTGCTGCAATCGATCCAACTGCTGGCGAGCGCGACCGACAACTTCGTCAGACAGTGCGTCGAGGGCATCAAGGCGACCGAGCGCGGGCCCGAGATGGTCGAGAAGGGCCTCGCGATCTGCACGCCGCTCGCACCGGTGATCGGCTACGACGCGGCGGCCGAGATCGCCAAGGAGGCGGCGAAGACGGGCCGCACCATCCGCGAGGTCGCCCGCGAGCGCACGACGCTGTCCGACGCCGAGCTGGACGACATCCTGGACCCGGCCAA
>DASRFH010000082.1:0-33969 GCA_035651675.1 Chloroflexota bacterium
TTCATGTACGGGTCCTTTTCGAGCTCGTCGGTGAACCAGAAGAAGTCCTGCACGAGCGAGACGTCGTCGACCCGGTTCAGCCAGCCGTCGCCCAGGCCCGACTCGGTGATCACCATCTGAACGTCTTTGATCCCTGCCTTCTCGAGCTCGTCGTGGATCTTGCGGTAGCGGAGCGTGTTCCACTCCGCGGCCTCCCGCATCGAGTGTGAGCCGAGGGGTGAATAGGCGTGGACGCCGAAATAGCGACTCGCCTTGATCGCGTCGCCGAAGTACTTCGCGTAGTCGGGAGGATCGACCGCGCCGGAGCCATCGTTCCCGGCCACCGCGGCGACGCCATGCACGTCCTGCAAGCGGTGGGCGAACGCGACCTGGAACTCGTTGTACCGCTTGTAGTCCTCGTAGGCGTTCTTGCCGACCACTTCGTTGTAGGAGACCCAGGCGTCCACGACGCCCTTGAGCGGCACGGCGTGCTCGGCCACCGCGTCGGCGAAGGCGGCGCCGCGCGCCCCCGGGTTGTCCAGCGGCTGCGAGACCTCGTTGCGGAACCGCCGACCGACTATGAACGCCTTCGGGAACCACTGCCGGATGCGCTGTGCCCAGCCTGGGCTCGGGTCCATCAGCAGCAGCACCGTTGGCTTCGCCACGTACAGCGACTCGAAGATCTCGTTTCCCTCCATGTAGACGCCGAGGCCCCACTTCGTGATCTTCGTGATCGGCACCTTCGGGCCGGCGGTCGGGCCGGGTGGCGGCGTCGGCCGCGGTGTCTCGGTCGGCCCGGGCGTCGGCGATGGGCCGGTTGGCCGCGGCGTGCTCGTCGCCGGGACCGGCGTCGCGGTCGGGACGGGTGTCGGCGGCACGGCGGTCGGCGCCCGCTGGTTCGGGATCGCCGGGACCCACAGGCGGTTCGTCGGCGTCCCGGTGGGGCTGGCGGCGGACGTGGCACTCGCCTCCGGCGTCGCGCTGGGCGCGGTCGGAGCGGTCGTCGCCGACGGCACGGGCTGTGCCGTGCTGGTGGCTTCGGGCGGCGGCGTGTTCGGCACCGATGGGCGGCAGGCGGCCAGGAGGGCGAATCCGCCGAGCGCCGCCCGCCGGAGCAGGCGCCGGCGGGAGGTCGTCACAGCCAAGGAGAGGGGATTCTCAGTCGCGGCTCCGGATCGCGGCAAACAAGCTCCCGATAGAATCGGTCGCCGTGTCGGGCGAGTCGTACGTCGCCACCTACGTCGACCAGAGCCCCATCCCGTGCCTGCGCCCCGGCGAGCTGGGCGTTGCCTGCTTGCGGCTCCGGAACGTGGGCACCGCCACGTGGCGGCAAGACGGCCCGAACCCGGTGCTGCTCGCGACCGACAGACCGCGCGACCGTCCCAGCCCTTTCCACGTCGACGGCGCCTGGCCGCGCCCGAACCGGCTCGCCTTCCTGCGCGAGCCCGTCGTCGCGCCGGGTGAGGTCGGCTCGTTCGAGGTGCTGCTGCGCGCGCCGGCCGCGCCCGGGCGGTACGTCGAGCACGTCTGCCCGATCGCCGAGCACCTGACGTGGTTCCAGAACCTCGAGTTCCACTTCGTCGTCGACGTAGCCGTCCCGGTGGCCGGGGAGCCACCCGATCTCGCGTACGCCGTCGTCGATCCAATACCGCCGCTGCTGCTCGCTCCCGGCGACAGGGCGACTCTGCACGTGGCGGTGCGCAACACGGGCCGGGTGCGCTGGACGGACCGGGGCGGCGACTACGGGCCGCTGGTCCAGGTGGGGACGGTCGAGCCTTTCGACCACCACAGCCCCTTCCACGACCCGGAGCGCTGGCTGGCGCCGTACCGGCCAAGCCGCGCGCCGGGTTTCGTCCTCCCGGGGCAGACCGCGTCGTTCGTCGTCCCGATAAAGGCGCCGGCCGCGCAGGGCGTCCACGAGGACCGCTTCGGGCTCGTCGCCGAGCTGCGCGGCTGGCTGGGAGGCCCGCCCCTGGTCGTCCGCGTGCTCGTTCCCTAAGCCAGCACCGGACGGCGAACCGCCGCGTCGAACAGCTCGAGGGTCCGCTTGAAGACCGGCCCGGTCGTGCCAGCGCCGACCTTGCGGCCGTCCAGCTCGACCACCGGGCGCAGCTCGCCGTTCGTGCTGGTCAGGAAGATCTCGTCCGCCGTCCGCAGCTCCTCTTCGCTGACCAGCGCCTCGCGCGCGGCGATGCCGTTCTGCTCGTACAGGTCGAGCAGCGCCCCGCGCGTCACGCCGGCGAGCAGGTAGTTCGAGAGTGGCGGCGTGACGACCTCGCCCTTGATCACGGCGAACACGTTCGACGCCGTCGCCTCGGTCACGAACCCGTCGCGCAGGAAGACGGCGTCGCCCGCCCCAAGCCGCGCCGCTCGCTGCCGTGCCAGCATCGCCGGCAGCAGCATGGTCGTCTTCAGGTTGCAGCGCGCCCAACGGTCGTCGCTCTGGGTCACGGCCTTGAGCTCGGGCACCGGCCGCTCCGACTTCGTCGGCCGCGCGATCGCGATGACGGTCGGCTTCAGGCCCTGCGGGATGCCCTGAACGCGCGGCGTCGTGCCGCGCGAGATCTGTAGGTAGACGGCGGCGTCGCCGGGGCCCAGGCGCCGCACCAACTCGTCCATCGCCGCCTGGATCTCCGACACGGGCGGGATGGGCAGCTCGATGCCGGCCGCCGACTTGACGAGCCGCTCCATGTGCTCCTTCATCCGGAAGGGCACGCCGCCGTAGTAGCGGACGACCTCGTACACGCCGTCGGCGAACTGGACCGCGCGATCCTCGACGCCGATCTTCGCTTCCTCGTACGGAACGAACGCGCCATTCAGGTAGACGACGGGATCTGCCACCGGGACGCCCCCTATACGATGCCGAAATACGCCTTCACGATGTCGCGGCCGAGCTTAGCGGTGTCCTTGCCGCCACCCTTCTTCGTGAACACCGTGCCCGCCAATTTTGGCTGATCGTGGGGCGCCCAGAAGCTGAACCAGCCGTGCGTGGCCAGCTTGCCCTGTGCGTCGCGCGTGCCGTACTCGGCCGTCGACGTCTTGCCCGCGATGGCGATCTCCTTGATGTTCGAGTCCCACGAGGTCCCCGTGTATTTGTGCCCCCACGGGCTGGTGCCTTGGACGAGCATGCCCGCTCGCACACCCTCGCGCACGTACCCGATGAGCTCGTCGGCCACCGGGATCTTCCCGACCGGCTTCGGGTCGAACTTCTGGATCGTGCTGCCGCGCTGGTCGGTGAGCGCGAGGGCCAGCTGCGGCTTGAAAAGCGTGCCGCCGTTCGCGACGGTCGCGGTGAGCATCGCCATCTGGATCGGCGTGACCAGGTAGTAGCCCTGGCCGATCGCGCTGAACCAGTCGTCGGCGACGTACCAGGGCTCGCCCTGGGTCGCCTTCTTCCAGGCGGGCGTCGGCGTCAGGCCGGGGACCTCGCCGGGCAGCTCGATACCGGTCAATTTGCCGAAGCCGAGCTGCTGGGCCCACTCGGCGATCCGTTGGCCGCCGAGGCCGGGCCATTTGCCGCTCGCCTCGCCGCCGCCGAGCGAGTAGAAGTAGGTGTCGCACGAGTTAGCGAGCGCCGAGATCACGTCCTGCGGCCCGTGCGACGCCCAGCAGGCGCGGCTGGCGCCGTTCGGCAGGCGGATGCCGCCGCGGCAGTCGACGACGGTGTCCGGCTTCACGACGCCGGTCTGCAGCGCGGCCAGCGCCGTGATCATCTTGAAGCACGAGCCGGGCGGCCAGGCCGACGCGACGCAGCCGTTCAACATCGGACGGTTTTCGTCCGCCATCAGTCGCGCAAACTCGTCCTCGCCGATCGACGGCGAGAAGAGGCTGTTGTCGTACGAGGGCAGGTGCACCATCGCGAGGATCTGGCCGGAGTTCGGGTCGAGCGCGATCGCCGAGGCGACCTCGAACTGGTCGAGCTTCTCCGACAGGATCCGGTAGACCTCGCGCTGCAGCGCCAGGTCGATCGTGAGCTGGACGTTGCGCCCGGCCCTTGGGGGGTCGAGGGCGATGATGCCGACCTCGCGTCCGGTCGCGTCGACCTCGGCCTGCTTCTCGCCCGGTACGCCGCGCAGCTCGGCCTCGAACGTCGACTCGACGCCGTTCTGGCCGACGCGGTCGAGCGGCGTGTACGGGCCGTGCGCGCCGCCCGAGGCTTTGAACTCGTCCTCGGTGATCTGGCCCAGGTGGCCGAGGACGTGGCTGGTGAGGGGGCCATCCGGGTACTCCCGCAGCGGCTCGGCCGCGACGACCACGCCGGGCAGCTCGAGGTGGCGCTCCTCGATCGCCTGGGCCGCGGCCGTGTCGGTCGTCTGCTGCAGCGGAACGGGGGTGAACGGGTCGCCGCGCCGCCGTGCGACCGCGCGGGCGAACGCCTCGGCGCTGCCGCCGATCAGCTTCGCGAGCCGCCGGTAGACGACCTCCGGCCGGCTGGGCAGGTCGGCCGGCAGGATGGACACCGTGAACGACGGCCGGTTGCGCACCATCGCGATGCCGTTGCGGTCGTAGATCAGCCCCCGCTGGGCCGGCACGGAGACGACACGCAGCCGGTTGTTGTCGGCTTTGACGCGCTGGGCGGCGCCCTCGAGGACCTGGAGCTGAAACAGCCGCGCACCGAGCGCGAGCATCCCAAGGGCGCCCACCGCGCCCACCTCGAGGATGCGCCGCCGCGAGTGGAGCTGGACCGGTGGTGGGGTGGCGTTCTCGAGGGAGCGGAGGAGCTGCACGCCCCTCGGTTCTACCGTCGGAACGCCAGCCCGGCAAGGCGCGCGGCGCCGTATCGTCCTTTTCTAGCGGCCGCTTAACGGACGACCGGCATACCCTGGCGCGGCGGCAGGTTGGCGAGCGTACGCGGCCGCGGGCCGGCGATCGACAGAGCGTGGGCGTACGCCGCGGCGAAGTCCGGGTAGGTGGCGACGAAACCCATCGCCGCGCCGTCCTCCGGCGACACGCCCTCGGAGACCAGGATCGTCCGTCTGGCCTCGATGCAGCGGCGGTGGCTCCAGACGTGCGTCGTCGACCGCGGCTCGCCCTCGAGCCGAGCGACGACGCGCGAGATCTCCGACAGCGAGCGGGCAAGCAGCTCCTCTTTGCAGACGCCGTCGCGGAAGTGCCAGTGCTCGTGCAGCGGGTTGTCGTCGCCGCTCTCCTCGCACCAGCGGCGCGTGACGTAACGGAACTCCTCCATGGTCTCGGCCAGCGGTCGGGGTGGGAAGGGGGTGTGCTTGTGGCCCGACACGATGGCGATCACGACGCCGTCGGGCTTGGTCGCGCGCTCGGCCGCCTCGATCTGCATGTAGATCGCGTTCACGAGCGGCGCCGGGCGGGGCGGCGCGAAGACGTACAGGTCGGCCGGCTCGACGGGCACCATGACGTTCTCCTCGACATAGCGGACGGCGGCCGGCCACTCCTCGCGGAAGTAGCCCGCGAACACGGCGTTGCCGGCGAAGTCGATCTTCAGCCGCAGACGGGCCAGGTCGCCGGCGTCCATCACGTCCTCGCGCATCGGGTTGCCCGGGCCCCAGGCTGACGACGTCCTGGTCGTGACGATGCGGTTGTGGTTGAAGCGGATAGTGTCGCAGCTCGAGACGCCGGGCAAGATGATCCCGGCGCCGCCCTGGAAGCCGTACAGGCTCGGGCTGCACTGGCCGACGCCCACCACGAAATCGGCCTCGCCGACCGCCTGGTTGACCCAGACGGGGGTGCCGAGCGGCGTCACGCCGAGGAAGGTCTGGTGGCATTCGTCGAACGGGTCGTGCTCGACGTAACGGCCGACGCGCGCGATGAGCCGCTCGCCGAGCCGCCCGCGAGCGCCTGGATGGCCGTGCATGCCAGCCGCGTGCACCAGCGTGACGTTGCGGTCGGGGACACCGCGGCGGTTCAGCTCGTCGAGCAAGAAGTCGCCGACGCCTTGCTGGCCGACGATCCGGTCCTGCATGTCCGTGACGAGCAGCGCGACGCGGTCGCCGGCTTTGACCATCTCGCCAAGCGGGGCGCAGCCAATCGGGTCGGCGAGCGCCTTGCGCACCAGCTCGACGGGGGAGCCGAGCTCCGGCAGCGGGCCGCGCTCGATCGTCCGAACGGTGCCGTCGTCGGGCAGATCGACCTCCAGCGGCCCGCGCTTCCAGTCGAGCATCCAACGCGGCATGCGCTTCACCTCCGTGTGGTCAGCCGCATCCTAACCGTATTTGGTGGACCGTCGCGGCACACCGGCCACGCCCTAGTCCTGGCGAGTCGGATCGCGTCTTGCAGCTCGCCCGTCGACGTGCCCACAGCGCGCACGACGTCGGCCTGGACCTGGGGCCGCATCCGCGGTGCCGATGCCTCGTCGGTCTTGAGCATCCCGCTCGCCAAGCCTCTGGTCGACGCCCGGTCTCGGCCTCGCCGACTGGCGAAGGAGGCCCTTGGCCGCTGGCTCGACCTGCCTGCGCGGCGCGCTCGAACGAGCATAGCCAGGGGTGTGACCTAGCTCATAGCGATTGCCGGCGCGCCGGGCGGAAAGTACCGGACGTGAACGCGCCGATCGAGCTGCCACGCGTCGGGTGGATAACGCTGGCCGAGGCCGCTTCGTGGCTGGGGACGACGCCGTGGGGCGCCCGCCGGTGGGTGCGGCTAGGACGACTCCACGCCGAGCTGCGCCGCGGGCCGAAGGGCGTCCACTACTTCGTGCCGGTGCACCAGGTCGAGGCGCTCGCCCTGGAGATCGGCCTGCCGGTCGCGGTCGGCGCCGAGGGCCAGCCGCGCTTCGTCGATCCTACCAACCTCGACGACGCGGCGCTCGTCAAGGTGCTGCTCGACCTGAAGGCAGAGGTGCAGCAGGCGGTCGAAAGCCACGCCGAGACCGAGGCCGCGCTGCGCGAGGAGCTGAACCAGATCCGCGCCGAGCTCGCCGCCGGGATCGAGGCGTTGAAGCTCGCCCGCGTCGCCGTGGAGGAGCCCACGCCGCGCCGTCCCTGGTGGAACTTCTGGCGCTGGCGCTGAGGCGCCGCCTTTTCCGCCTGTCCTCGGCGTCACCCAACGCTAGCGCCCACGCAGCCGGGCTGCAACGCGTTCCGCGCCGGCACCGCCCACCAGCCGACGCCGCGCCCGGCCGGCTACACGACCACCGTGCGGGTGGCGAAGGTCGGGCTGGGCGTCGAGTGGTTCCGCCCCGGCGATAGCGTCCTCGCCCAACGGCAACCAAGCGACCTAGGCGCCACGGCGGCCCGGGAGCCGCGAGACCGGTCGTCGGCGCCGCGGTCGACGACTACGCCGACTCGAGCCACCTGCTCAGACCGGTTGTCGCCCCGGAATACGCCTACGACGACACACGCCGGGCGGCCCGCCGATGCGGGCCGCCCGGGTCAAAAGGCCACTAGACGAACCGCGCGAGCGCCTCGGCGAGCTCGTCCCTGGTCAGCCCACCCTCGAACTTGTCGCCGATCGTGCCGTCGCTCTTGATCATGAACACCCACGGCTCGCTCGGGAGGCGCCACTCCACTACGCCCGGCAGCGGCGTCTGGGCGTTCGGGTCCTGGTAGATCTCGTGGTGGATGAACGTGACCTTGCCCTTGAAGTCGGGCTCGAGCGACTGCACCGTCTGGAGGTCCGGGCCGCAGGTCGCGCTGGTGCAGTAGCCCGGCGTGGCGAACAGCAGGAGGATCGGCTTCTTTCGCTGAAGCGCGTCGGCGACCGTGACGTCGTGGTACGAGCAGGGCGGGACGTTGGTGCAGATGAGGCGCGGGTCCGGCGCGCCAGCCATCAGCGCCTGCTTCGTCGCCGGGGCCGGCGCGCCGATCGCCGGCGTCTTCGACTGCTGGCTGACCTCGAACCGCGTCCGGAGCGTCTTCGAGGCGCCGTCCGGCCGGTCGATCGTCGCCTCGACGCCCCACGCGCCGGCGGTCGGAAACGTGGTCCGCGCGACGTACACCCCCTTCGTGCCGAGGCCCTGGCCGCGGAAGACGGCGTCCGTCTCGCTCGCCGGCGGCGCGTCGGCCTTCGCGAGGTCGAAGAACCGCATGTGGATTTTCGCGTCGAGGATCGGCCGGTTCCTGTCGTCCAGGACGGCGTAGAGGAACCGGTTCGGGCCGACCGCCAGGTCCGAGGAGGGGATGATCGGCGTCCAGTCGCCCTTGTTGGGTGCCTGGGCGCCGATCGCCCCGGGCTTCGGGGTCGGCGCGGGTGTCGGGCCCGCCGTCGTCGGCGCGCACGCCCCGACCGCGAGGATGCCCCCAGCCGCCAGCAGCCAGCGCCGGCTCACGCGCGAACGGGTCACGATCGTGTTATACGCGTTGGACCCCTCGTCGGACCTCTAGTTACAATTCGCCGGTCGCCCGGCAGGGTAGCTCAGCGGTAGAGCAGGGGACTCATAAGCCCTTGGTCGGTGGTTCGAATCCACTCCCTGCCACCAGCAGTTCAAAACCGCCGCGTTTCTTGGCGCCGGGGCGGCGACCCGCGGCACCTTCGCCAACAGGTCGACGACCGTCAACGCGAGGAACTTTCAGACCTACCTGCGGGCGAAGACCTTGAGCGACCGGAGCCGCCTCGCGAGCACCTGCTCCGAGATGCCGCGCCCCCGCCGCTCGGTCACCCAGCGCTCGACCGCGAGCGGCGTCGCACGACGACAGCGGTCGGCGTGCCGCGGCCGTAGTCGGGTGGCGGCCGGCCGTAGCGGAGCGTCCCCTGGAAGATGAGGTCGACGCCGCGCCCGGTCCACTCGACCAACCCGATCCGCTTGAGCGCGTCGGCCAGCAGCGGGTTGCGCGGGCGCGGCTCGGTCACGAGCAGGTTGCGGACCGATACCCCGTCGGGGGAGCCGCCCGGGTGGCGAGCGCGCCCCTGCGTGCCTCAGAGGCGGAGCAGAGCGGCGACGACCCGGGGCGGGAGAACCATCAGCGACCCGACGACTCGCAGCGCCCGCCAGACCAGCACGAACGGGATGGCGAGCACCGCGGTGCCTAGCATCAGCAACCGCCCGGTCAGAACGAGCACTCCGAGCACGGCGAGGATGGTCGGCATCCGGACCGGTCACGATTCTACCGCGGCGGTCGGCCGGGCTTAGTCCCGGAGCTGGCCGCGGATCTCACCGGCGGGGAACCGCTGGGAGTGGACGTTGGCGTAGGCGTCCTTGTTGCGGATGATCGCCAGGGCGCCGGCGATGTCGCCCGCGGCGAGCCCCTGGTCGGGCGAGGGGGCCAGGATGTCGGCGGCGGTGATCGTCCCGCTGACCGTTCCGCCCGACGCCGGGCAGTCCGGCTTGCCGCCCCCGCCGCACAGGAAGGCGAAAATGCCGCCGTTGACCTTGGCCTGGCCGAAGTGGATGTGCGCGAACAGCGTCGGGGACGTCAATGCCGTGAAGGTGAGCGTGTAAGCCATCGATTGGCCGTCCTGGCTGACGATCAGCTGGAACGACCCCGTCGAGCTCGTCAACCTGGGCGGCACCTCGTGGAAGCCGTCCAGGCTGGCCTTGAACGTCGTGCTCTCCTTCGCCGACACGGTCGGAGGCGCGGACGGAACGGCGAGCGCGACGAGCCCTACGAGCGCTGCCGACGCCGTGGCCGTGGCCGTGGCGAACCAGAACCTCTTCATCCTACTTGTCCCTCCTTCCATAGGGAACGCGACGAGACTGACGAACCACCGGACACTGAGCATACGTGACGGAAATGTTTCCGGATTCGGCGCGCGCGAAGGTCGCCTACGGACTTCTTATGCAAAACGGGGGTTAGCACCCTGGCCGAGTCGGGCGGGTCCTCGCTACAAGAGTGGTCATGCTCGATCTGCCCAACCAGCTCACAACCAGTATCAGACTGCCCAACGGCGCGGCGATGCGCCTGGCCGACGCGGCCGAGCGCGAGTGGGGCGCTGGGTCTGTCCAGGAGGTCGCGCCCGGCGTGACCAGGGTTCTCTACTGGCTCGGCGGCCGGCGGCAGTTCGCGGGGCAGTCGAGCCTCCGGCCGGCCGGCGGCTTCCTCATCCGGTGGCAGCACCCAACGCCAGCCCTCGCGACCATCGAGCAGCTCGGCTGGGACCTGACCGCCGGCGGCTCGGAGCTCGAAGTGCGCGAGGTGATCGACGTGCTGGCCGGTTGGCCGGTCGCCATGCCGCGGCGTGCCCGGAGCGGGGCGGCGTAGCGCCGCGGCGCTCCGTCTTTCCTGGCGCCACCGCGGGCCGTTTGTCCACGATCACGGGCGTGTGGCGCGCGCCCGTGGCCGGCGTCCTGCTCCTCCTTGCCGCCTGTGCCACTAGCCCCAAGACGATGGCCGGCGTCGTGGTCGGCGTGGAGGCATCCGACCTGACGCACCTCGACGCCGTGACGCTTCGGGGCGACGACGGTCGCGTCCAGCGGTTCACGGTCGCGAGCGAGGCCGTGACCGCCGGCCACCCAGCCAGCCCGAGCCACCTCCGCCAGCACATGACCTACGGCGACCGCGTGGTGGTCTACTACCAGGACGGCTCGGCCGGCCCGGTCGCCACGCGTATCGACGACGCCGGCGCTTAGCCACTTTCGGTTGGGGAGTACGGCCCGGCCGTCGTCTGCTGTGCAACCGACCGGTTAACCGCTTCGTGACGTTTCTTCACGTCCGGGAGGCTTTTCGCAACAATTGGCACAGGTTCTGCCCTCGCCTTGCAGGGGGGACCATGGACCTGCTGGAGAGGCTCGAGCGGTACCGCCGCGAAGAGTCGAGGCTCAACTGGGAAGGAACCTTCGCGGACTACTTCAACCTCGTCGTCAAGAGTCCGCGCATCGCCGATTTGTCGCACGCGCGGATCTACCGGATGATCCAGAGCGCCGGCGCCGAAGGCAGCGAGAGCAGCCGGTCGTACAGGTTCTTCGCCGAGGAGCTATTCGGCCTCGAGAAGCCGCTCCAGCAGCTAGTCGAGTACTTCAGCTCCGCCGCGCGCCGCCTCGAGGTGCGCAAGCGCATCCTGCTGCTCATGGGGCCGGTCGGCGGCGGAAAGTCGACGATCGTCACGCTCCTCAAGCGCGGGCTCGAGCGGTATACGCGTACCGACGACGGCGCCGTGTACGCGATCAAGGGCTGCCCCATGCACGAGGAGCCGCTCCACCTCATCCCCGACGTGCTCCGGCCCGAGGTCGAGAAGGAGTACGGCATCTACGTCGAGGGCGACCTCTGTCCGGTCTGCCGGCTGCGCCTGAAGGAGGAGTTCGACGGCCGCCACGAGGCGATGCCGGTCGAGCGGATCGTCTTCTCCGAGAAGAACCGTTGCGGCATCGGCACGTTCTCCCCCTCCGACCCGAAGAGCCAGGACATCTCCGAGCTGACCGGGTCGATCGACCTCTCGACGGTCGGCGAGTACGGCGTCGAGTCCGACCCGCGCGCCTACCGCTTCGACGGCGAGCTCAACGTCGCCAACCGCGGCCTGATGGAGTTCGTCGAGATGCTGAAGTGCGACGAGAAGTTCCTCTACTCGCTCCTGACGCTCTCTCAGGAACAGAGCATCAAGACGGGCCGCTTCGCGATGATCTACGCCGACGAGGTCATCGTCTCGCACACGAACGAGACCGAGTACCAGGCGTTCGTCGCCAACAAGCGCTCCGAGGCGCTGCAAGACCGGATCATCGTCATCCGGGTCCCCTACAACCTGCGCGTCTCGCAGGAGGTCCGGATCTACCAGAAGCTGTTGGGCGACAGCAGCCTGCGCGACGTTCATCTAGCGCCGCACACGCTCGAGGTCGCCTCGATGTTCGCCGTCCTGTCTCGGCTCGAGGAATCGAAGAAGGCCGGCATGAGCCTGGTCAAGAAGATGAAGCTGTACGACGGGCAGGACGTCGACGGTTTCAGCAGCAGCGACGTCCGCGAGCTCCAGGAGGAGGCCCTCCGCGAGGGCATGGATGGCATCAGCCCACGCTACGTGATCAACCGGCTCTCGAACGCCCTCATCAAAGAGAACGTCGCCTGCGTCAACCCGATCGACGCGCTCCGCGCGCTCAAGGACGGGCTCGAGCAGCACACCTCCATCGGGCGCGAAGAGCGCGAGCGGCTGATCAACCTGATCGCCGAGACGCGCCGCGAGTACGACGAGATCGCCAAGCGCGAGGTCCAGCGCGCGTTCGTTTACTCCTTCGAGGAGTCGGCCAAGACGCTGCTGAACAATTACCTCGACAACGTCGAGGCGTTCTGCAACGAGACGAAGCTGCGCGACCCCATCACCGAGGAAGAGGTCGAGCCCGACGAGCGGTTGATGCGGTCGATCGAGGAGCAGATCGGCGTCACCGAGACCGCCAAGAAGGCGTTCCGGGAGGAGATCCTGATCCGGCTCTCGGCGCTCGCCCGCCGCGGCCAGCGCTTCGAGTACACGAGCCACGAGCGACTGCGCGAGGCGATCGAGAAGAAGTTGTTCGCGGACCTCCGCGACGTCGTGAAGATCACGACCTCGACCAAGACGCCCGACGCCGAACAGCTCAAGCGCATTAACGACGTGGTCGACCGGATGGTCGCCGAACAGGGCTACTGCGCGGTCTGCGCCAACGAGCTCCTCAAATACGTCGGGACGCTGCTCAGCCGGTAGGGATCCCCATGGAACGCCGCCTCAGCCTGCAGGCCAACGACTGGTCCCTCCACCGGCAGGGCCAGCGCGACGCGCAGCGGCACGCCGAAAAAGTCAAAGAGGCGATTAAAGAGCGCCTGCCACAGCTAGTCGCCGAGGAGGCGATCATCACCGCCAGCGGCGACAAGGTTGTCAAGGTTCCGATCCGCTCGCTGGAGCTGCCGCGCTTCCGTTACGACTTCGGCCGCAACAAACACGTCGGCCAGGGAGACGGCGGCTCGCAGGCCGGCCAGCCGGTCGCGGGGAGCGGCACGCACCGCGGCGCTGGCCAGGAGCCAGGCGTCGACTACCTCGAGGCTGAGATCCAGATCGACGACCTGGCCGCCATCCTGTTCGAGGACTTGGGACTGCCGAACCTGACCCATAAGCAAAGCGATGCGCTCGAAGCCGAGGCGATGGAGTTCCGGGACGTCGTCCGCCACGGTCCTATGTCGAATCTGGATAAGCGGCGCACGATCCGGGAGAACATCCGCCGAAACGCGCTCAGCGGCCACGCACGTTTCGGCGGCATCAGGAACGACGACCTGCGCTTCAAGATGCACATCTCGACCCGGCGGCCGGAGACGAACGCCGTGATCGTGGCGATGCGCGACGTCTCCGGCTCGATGGGCGACTTCGAGAAGTACATCTCCCGCAGCTTCTACTTCTGGATGCTCAAGTTCCTGCGGACGAAGTACCAAAACGTGCGCATCGTCTTCATCACCCACCACACCGAGGCGAAGGAGGTCGACGAGCAAACGTTCTTCAGCCTCGGCGAGAGCGGCGGCACGAAAGCGTCGTCCGCCTACGAGCTGGCGCTGAACGTCGTGAAGGAGCGGTACGACCCGAGCCGCTGGAACGTCTACCCGTTCCACTTCTCCGACGGCGACAACTGGGGCGATTCCGATAACCAGCGCTGCCTCGCGCTCGTCCGCGAGCTGATCGACCTTTCGAGCGCGGTCGGGTACGGCGAGATCCGACAGGGCGACGCGCGTTCGACCTCGACGCTCATGTCGGCGTTCCAGCCAATCGCCGACCCGCGCTTCATCCGCGTCGAGATCCACGATAAGAAGGACGTCTACCCTGCTCTCCGGCGGTTCTTCGAGCCCGGTGCGGCGCGGCCTCGGGCGGGGTGATGCCGAACGTGGACGACAACTACCTGGCCGCGCTCGAGCGGCGGATGGAGCAGGTCTACGCGATCGCCGAGCGGCAGGGGCTCGACCCGTTCCCGATCAACTGGGAGGTCGTGCCCGCCGAGGTGATGTTTGAGCTCGGAGCCTATGGGCTGCCGGGTCGCTTCTCCCACTGGACGCACGGCCGCGCCTACCACCGCCAGAAGGTGATGTACGACTACGGCCTCTCCAAGATCTACGAGCTCGTGATCAACACGAACCCGTCGTACGCTTTCCTGCTCGACGGCAACTCGGTGTTGCAGAACACGCTCATCGTCGCCCACGTGGTTGCCCACGTCGACTTCTTCAAGAACAACGTCTACTTCGCCGACACGAACCGCGGCATGGTCGAGGGCGCCTCGGCCAGCGCCGATCGCATCCGCCGCTACGAGTTCCAGCACGGGCGCCGGAAGGTCGAGGAGTTCCTCGACGCCGTCCTGTCGATCGAGGAGCACGTCGACCCGCACCAGCGGCTTCGCCATCCGGGGAAGGAGCGCCGCGAGTCGGCGAAGGCGAAGCCTGGCGAGTACGACGACCTGCTGGCCCCGCACGAGCGTCCCGCGCCGCATCCGACGAAGCCGCGCCGCGTCCCGGAGCGGCCGGAGAAGGATCTCCTCCTGTTCCTCATCCAGCACGCGCCGGATCTGGAGGACTGGCAGCGTGACGTCATCGAGATCGTGCGGAACGAGATGCTCTACTTCGTCCCGCAGATGCAGACCAAAATCATGAACGAGGGCTGGGCGTCGTACTGGCATTCGCGCATCGTCCGCGAGCTGGAGCTGAGCGACGACGAGTACATCGAGTTCGCGCGGATGCACGCGAGGGTGGTGGCGCCGTCGAAGCACGACGTGAACCCGTACCACGTCGGCTTGAAGATCTTCGAGGATGTCGAGCGACGCTGGAACGACCCCGCGGACGAGGAGCGCGAACGCTTTGGCCGGCAGCGGGGCGAGGGCCGCGCGAAGATCTTCGAGGTGCGGCAGCTCGAGAGCGACGTCTCGTTCCTGCGGAACTACCTGACCGACAAGCTCGTCGAGGAGCTCGATCTCTACATCTACCAGATGCAGGACGACAAGCCGGTCGTCGTCGAGAAGGACGCGGAGAAGGTCCGCCAGATAATCGTCGGCAGCATGACGAACTTTGGCGTGCCGTACATCCAGGTGGAGGACGGGGACTACCGGAAGGCGCGCGAGCTGTACCTGCGCCACGTCTACGAGGGACGCGAGATCGACGTCGGCTACGCCGAGCGGGTCCTGCGTTACATCCACAAGATCTGGGGCCGACCGGTTCACCTGGAGACCGTGCTCGACAACCAGCCGACCCTGCTGAGCTTCGACGGGAGGGAGAACGTCCGAAAGGCGGCCTAGCAGCGCGCTGCTAAACTCTCTGTCCTCGGAACAGGGGAGATGGACGCCGCCGCTTACGACCTCAGGCTCGCCCGCCCGGGCGACGTCGACGTGCTCCGCAAGTCGGTCCGCCGCACGCTCAATAACCCCGAGGGCAAGACGCAGCGGAAGAGCTTCGCCGACGCCATCGGCCGCGGTGAGCTGTTGCTGCTGACCCGCAGCGAGCGTGGCCAGGAAGCGATCGAGGGGTTCCTCGAGTGGCACAGCCGCGTCGACGGCGGGATCACGATCCGCGACTTCGGCTGGACGGGCGAGGAGCCGAACGCCGGACACGTCAAGCGGATGCTGCGCGAGTTGCTGCGGATGACCAGGCCGTCGATCGCCACGGTGAAGGTCGAGGCCGACCAGCAGCCGTGGACGCAGATTTTCGCCGAAACGGCCGGCTTCCGGCCGGCCGAGCGCGAATACTCGCAGCGGAAATGGCGTCAGATCTGGGCGTGGACGCCGGCGAACGACGCGCTCGACCGGCAGCGCCAGGCCAGCCAGCGTGCGCCCGCGGCACCGCGCCCGCCCGGCCCACGCCCGCTTGGGGCGCGCCCGCCCGCTCCTCGTCCGCCGATCGGCCGGCCGTTCGGGGGACGCCCTTCGCCCGGTCCCCGGCGCCCAGTTGGCCCCCGCCGCTAGCCCGGGGCGCCCCCGGTGGCCAAGCGGCACAAGCTGAGCAAGAGCAGCCTGCACTGGTTCGTCAAGAGTCGGCCGTTCGTGCTCGTGCCGGAGATCCGGCGCCGCTTCGAGCTCGACGCCGGCGACGAGGCGTGGCCGATCGAGTCTCCGGGCGGTCGGGTCTACGTCGCGCTCCCGCAGCGCGCGGCCCGTCTGCTCGAGGACCTCGTCAAGGAGCACCGGGTCGGCCTCGAGCTCACGCCCGACCTCGGCGCCAGGCTCGTCCTCGGCGTGTACGCGTTCGACCTACTCAAGCAGCCGGTCGGGCAGGTACACACACGCTCGCAGACGCAGACGACCGACCTCGGGCCGCCGGACGAGGGCGACGAGGAGCCATCCGTTCAGCCTCGGCCCGCCGCGAAACCGCCGCGGCCTGGGCCAGCGGCGCCGGGGCGCGAGGACCGGCGAGACCACCCGTTCCGGCGGCCGGGACCCCCGGCCGAACGCCGCTTCCAAGGGCCACCCCGCCGACAGAGTCAGGGCGGGGGCCCACCGCAGCAGGATGGGGCCCCACAGCAGCGCCGCGGCGCGCCACCGCCGGCCCGCCGGGGCGAGCGGCCAGACCAACCGCGCCCGCGCCCAGAGCGTGCTAAGGATCGCCCCGACCGGCCGCGGTCGCGGCCGATTTAGCAGCGACGGTCGATCGCGACCACGCCGCCAGCCTGGACCGGGCGGCTGGTCGGGGGGAGAGCGATCTGCTCCCACGTTTCGAGCTGGGCGCGCAGGTGCTCGAGCGCCTCGTCCACGGCCGCCACGTCCTTGTACCGGTTCGCGCGGTAGAGCACCTCGTAGATGTAGTTGTGCAGGGCGTAAAGGTCGGCGTCGACCGGCCGCTCGCTCGGCCGGAGCGCACCCATCAGCTGCAGCACGATCTGCTGCGCCCGGATCAGCTCCTGGTGGGCGGGCTCGATCCGCCCGTTCTGGATGTGCAGGCGAGCCTTGGCCGCGAAGCGCACCGCGCCGCGGTACAGAAGCACCACCAGCTCCGAAGGGCTGCTCGTCGCGACCTGCGACTGCGCATAGCTCTGGTGCTGAAGCGTCGTCATCGTTCCTCTCCGCCGCCATCGGCCGGGCATCTGTAAGGGAACACCCTAAAGTGCGCTGGCCGCCGGTCCGATAATGGAGCCGTGATCGCCTTCCCTGGCCGTCACAGACTCCTTAACAACAAATAGGCGGCTACTTCAGCAGCGACAGCACGAACTGCGGCGCGAAGTTGGCAGACGACAGCGCCGAGGTGCCGGCCTGTTGGAGCAGCTGCTGCCGGACGAGGTTGCTGACCTCGCTGGCGACGTCCGCGTCGGTGATGCGCGAGCGGGCGTCGGTATTGGCGATGATCGTGGAGTCGAGCGCGCCCTTCAGGTAGTCGAGCTCCTGCGCCTTGGCGCCGAACTGCGCCCGGTCGGTGTTGAGGGTGTCGATCGCCGTGTCCAGCACGTTCTGCGCGTTCTGCGCGCCAGCGGTCGTCGAGATGTTCTCGCCGCTGGTGTTCAACGTGCCCGTCGACCGGAAATCGACGTTCAGCGCCAGTGTGGTGGTCTGGCTCTGCTGCGCGCCGATCTGGATGGTGATGTTGCCAGCCGAGCCGTCGAGCAGCACCTTGCCGTTGAAAGTCGAGCCGTTGGCGATGTTGTCGATCGCCGTGTTGAGGCTGGAGAACTCCGACTGGAGCGCGTTCGCCTCGGAGGTCGAGAGCGCGGAGTTGTTGGCTTGGACGGCGAGCTCACGCTGCCGCTGGAGGATGTCGCCGATTTGCGCGAGGCCCGCGTCCACCACCTTGAGCATCGACTGCGCTTGCTGGATGTTGTTGTTCGACGCGACGGTATCGCCGTTGATCTGCGACGTCAGCGCCTGGGCGATTCCGAGGCCCGACGGGTCGTCGGCCGCGCTGTTGATGCGCAGGCCCGACGAGAGCCGCTGCTGGGTCTTGGCCAGGTTGTTGTTGTTGATGTTGACCAGGCGAAGCGCGTCCAGCGCGGCGATGTTGGTGTTGAGCGAGACCACTTTCTGTCCTCCCTTAAGGGAATCACCTAGTGATCCGACTATGACAGCGGGGGATGTCCCCGAAAAGAGCCAGGGGCTTTGCCTGGACGTCGTCCAGCTAGAGGCGCATGGCGGCGCCGGCAAGAACTTCAGACGGGCCGCGACAGCGATCCGTTCATACGGTCGTCGACAGGAAGAACTGCAAAGGGCCGCAGGAGGCGGCCCATGGCGCGTCCCGCAAGGAGGCAACAGTGCAAGACCTCGCCCGCCGCTACCGGGTCCTCACCCTCGTTCTCCTGGGCTCCATCTCGGTCGCCGAGGCGAGTCGGCGCCTGTCCCTCTCCTACCGGCAGACGTGGACGCTCTACGACCGGTTTCGCGCGTCGGGCGGCAGCCTCGACTCCTTGCGCTTCCGGCGTGAGCACCCGGCGCCGAACAAGACGCCGGAGGACGTGCGCCAGCTCGTCCTCCGGCTGCACGAGCGCTTCCCGGCCGCGAGCCACGCCGCGCTAGCGCGGCTGCTGTCCGAAGAGGCGAACGTCGAGCTGAGCGCGCAGACCGTTCGCCGGATAAGGCTGGAGGCGCCGACGCCGGCCCGGCTTGCCCGCGCGCCGCGCGCCGCGCGGGCGCCGAGCCACGACGCGCGGCTGCTGCGGCTCGAGCGGCTCTGGCTGCCGGCCAGCGGCCGACGCCACGTGTTTCAGCTCATCGAGGACGAGGTGAGCGGGCGCCCGCTCGTCGGCTGGATGTTCGACCGCGGCACCGTGATCGACACGCTGATGATGGTCCGTTGGCTGCTCGAGCGGGAGGGCGCGCCGCAGGTGCTGTACGTCGTCGACGAGGCGTCCCTGCGGCTGTTCCGCGACGACTACGAGCGGGAGCTCGACTACCGCCACGAGATGCTCGGCGTCCGCGCGCAGGTCCACCAGCTCCTGCTCGAGCTCGGCACGCGGCTGGAGATGCCCCGGGGCGACAACCGGGCGCGGCTCGACCATTGGGCGGCGTTCGCGCGCGACGCGCGGCGCGCGACGACGCTGGCCGAGGCGAACCTCATCCTCCAGCGCCACGTCGAGCTGCTGGCGCGCGGTCGGTTCGGCATCCTGCCAGCCAGCCCGGTGCGCGCACGGAGTCGGTTTACGCCGGTGCCGCCCGGCTACAAGCTGGACGACGTGTTGTGCATCTACCTGCGGCGCCGCGTCGGCGACGACGGCTGCTTCCGGGTCGACGGGGTGCCGTACCGCGTGTCGCGCGGCCTCGGCTACCGAGGCTGGGCCGGTATCGAGCTTGGCGTCCGCGTCGTCCCGGCGCGCTCGGTGTCCGCCTTCTACCAGGGCGAGCTCGTCGAGGAGTTCGAGATGGCCGCGCCACGGCCGGAGGACCTCGCCCAGCTGCGCCTCGCGGTGGGGCAGGGTTAAGCGAAACACTCATACCCTGGTGGCGAGCGCCTCGGCCAGAATGGAACGCCGGAACGTGCCGCGCTCGCATCGCCTGCTGGTCCTGCCGATTGCCGTCCTCGCCGCGGCCGCCTGCGCGCGGCCGCTCGACCTGGTCGCGCAAGAGAGCGCGAGCGTACAGAGCACGCAGGTCGTGATCGTCTCGGCGGCCGGCAAGCTGGCGACCTCGACGCCGGCCGGCACCGTCATCCCGCCAACGCCGACGTTCTCGCAGGACTTCTCGTCGATCTTGACCCCGCTGGCGCTGACACCGGTCGGCGGCACGACGCCGTCGCCGTCGGCGGCGTCGCCCACGCCTCTGCTGCGGCCGACCCGCACGCCGCAGCCGAGCGTCACACCGTTCCCGACGCTCGAGATCCCGCCCACGCCCGATCGCAGCCAGCAGGCTGCCTCCGGCCCTCCGCCCACGCGTACGCCCGCCCCACCGACCGCGACGCGCCCGCCGCCGCCTACCCGCCCGCCGACGAACACGCCGAGCCCGACCCCGCCGGACCCGAACGGCGACATCTCGACGCTGGCCAACGCGCTCGCGATCGCGCCCGGCCAGGACGTGAGCGGCCAGCTCAACGGCCTGAAGGCTGTGGACGTCTTCGGCTTCGACGTGACGAACGGCGACGACCAGATCCAGGTCACGCTGAACGGCCAGGACGTCGAGCACTACAAGATCTTCCTGATCAGCCCAGGCCGCCAGCAGGCCTCGGCCGCGCAGCCGCTCGGCGCCAACGGCCGGCTGATCCGCTACCCCGCGCGCGGCGAGACCGGCACCTGGTACGTCGAAGTCACCACCGACGGGAAGAAGGTCCCGACCGGCGAGTTCACGCTGCGCGTCGATCTGCGAGGCGCCGACGCGACCGCGACGCCGACGCCGAAGAAGTAGGCCCTCTTTTCGGCGCGCGGGCTGCTACCCGCGGGCGACGGCGATCCTCGCCTTGTCGCCGTCGATGCTGAATTCCTCGGCGTGGTCGGCGGTCTCCGGCACGCCTGGACGCAGATCGCGCGAGAGGGTCTCTTGCTTGACGTAATCGCCGAAGGTGGCGACGACCCTGTCGAGGGTCGGGCCGCCCTCGTAGTAGGTGACGATCCTCTCGTCGATCTGGTAGTCGGCCGCTTTGCGCATCGTCTGGATGCGGTGCACGAGCTCGCGCGCGTGGCCTTCGAGGACGAGCTCTGGCGTGAGCGTGGTGTCCACGGCGATGGTCAGCCCGTCCTCGGTCGCCACGGCCAGCCCGGGGCGGTCCTTGGTGCGCACCTCGACCTCGTCGGGCAGCAGCTCGACGCCGGCCACGACCAGCGGCTGGCCGTCGACGACTCGCTTGCCGTCCACCCTGGCCAGCTCCGCCTGAATCTCCCGCAGCTTGGCGCCGTACTTCGGGCCGAGCTTTGAGATCACCGGCTTGACCTCGTAGTCGGCGAGCTGGCCCGGGTCGTCAACCATCTCGATCGCCTTGACGTTCAGCTCGTCGAGCACGTGGCCCTGAAGCCCCTCCCACTCGAGTGGGTCGACGCCGTGGACGAGCAGTTTCGCCAGCGGCTGGCGGACCTTGAGCGCCGCCTTGTTTCGCGCGGCGCGGCCGAGGTTCACGACCCGCAGCACCTGCTCCATATCGCGCAGCACCCGCGAATCATCCAGCGCGGCGTCGGGCGCAGGGTAGTCGTTGTGGTGGACCGACTCGGGTGCGCTCGGATCGACCGAACGCACGAGGTTCTGGTACATCTCCTCGGCCAGGAACGGCTGGAACGGCGCGAGCAGCTTGGCAAGGGTGACGAGCACGCGGTGGAGGGTGACGTACGCGGCCGTCTTGTCGGCGTCGGCCTCGGACTTCCAGTAGCGGCGGCGGCCGCGGCGCAGGTACCAGTTCGACAGGTCGTCCACGAACGCCTCGACGTCGCGACAGGCCGTCATCGCGTCGTAATCGTCGAGGGAAGCGCGGACGTCGGCGACGAGCTTGTTGAGCTTGGCGAGCACCCAGCGGTCGAGCGACGTGTAGGCAACGCGGTCGACGTCGTGCATCGTCGGGTTGAACCCGTCGATCCGAGCGTACGTGACGAAGAACGCGTAGACGTTCCAGAGCGTCAGCAGCCGGCGCCGCACTTCGTTCGCCGCCCCGTAACCGAAGAGAAGGTTAGCGGCCGGGTTGCAGCGCAAGAACATCCAGCGCAGCACGTCGGCGCCGGCCCTTTCGGCGGCCTCGTCGAACGGGATCGCGTTGCCCTTGCTCTTGTGCATGTCTTCGCCCTTCTCGTCCTTGAGCAGGGCGTAGCCGAAGCAGACACGGTACGGCGGCCGGTTCTCGAGCACGCAGCTCTGCGCGAGCATCGAGTAGAACCAGTTGCGGAACTGGCCCGGGAACGACTCCGTGATGAAGTCGGCCGGGAACCACCTCTCCCAGTAGGCCCGGTCGTGCCGGTAGTTCAGGGTCGAGTACGGCACGATGCCGGCGTCGAGCCACGCGTTGCCGACGTCCGGGATGCGTGACACCGCGGCGCCGCAGCCCGAGCACGCGATCTTGACCGCGTCGATCCACGGACGGTGCGGCGAGTGGCCCTCGAACCGATCCCAGCCCTCGACCGCGCGCTCTTTGAGCTCCACCTCCGAGCCGATCACCTCGAACGTGCCGCACCGCGGGCAGTCGTAGATCGGCAGCGCGAGCCCGTAGTAGCGCTTCTTGGAGATCATCCAGTCGTCCATGTTCCGGAGCCAGTCGAGCTCGCGGTCCAGGCCGAATTCGGGGATCCAGCGGATCTGCCGCGTGATCTCCATGAGGTCCTCGCGGATCGGGTCCATCGCGATGAACCACTCGTCGACCAGGCGGAACAACAGCTCCGTGCCGCACCGCCAGCAGACCGGGTAGCGGTGCGTGTACCGCTGCGTGCGGTGGAGGATCCCCCTGGCACGCAGCGACTGGACGACGAGGTCCACCACCTCGGAGGCGCGCTTGCCGGTGAGATCGCCGTAGCCGTCCAGGAACACGCCGAACTCGTCGATCGGCGCGATCACCGGCAGGTCGTACTCCTTCGAGAGGCCGAAGTCCTCGCGGCCGCAGCCCGGCGCGATGTGGACGATGCCGGTGCCCTCTTCGGCGCTCACCTCATCCCAGAGCACCACACGGTGCTCGACGCCCCGCTGCGCCGGGAGCTCGTCGAACGGGCCGGTGTAGCGCAGCCCCGCGAGCGCCGACCCCTTCACCTCCTCGAGGATCTCGCCGTCTGCCAGATCCTTCGAGACCCAGTACGAGCTGTCGCCGTCCTTGACCCGCGCGTAGGTCAGGTCAGGGTGGACCGCCGCGGCGACGTTCGCCGCGAGCGTCCAGGGCGTCGTCGTCCAAACCAGGAGGCTCTGGCTCGGCCGGTCGAGGAGCGGGAACTTCAGGAAGATGGATGTATGGGTGAGCTCCCTGTAGCCCTCGGTCACGATCTCCATATCGGAGAGGCCGGTCGAGCAGCGTGGGCACCACGGCATCACGTCGTGGCCCTTGTAGACGAGCCCCTTCTCGTGGGCGCGCTTCAGGAAGAGCCAGATCGTGTAGTTGTTCTCGTCCGACATCGTGTGGTACGAGTTGTCCCAGTCCATCCAGTAGCCCAGCCGTATCGACTGTTGAGTCTGGACGGACGCGTAATGCCGGACGCGTGCCTTGCAGAGCTCGACGAACTTGTCGACGCCGAACGCCTCGATGTCACGCTTCGAGGTGAACCCGAGCTCCTTTTCGACCTCGACCTCGATCCAGAGGCCCTGCCCGTCGAAGCCGTTCTGGAAGCGCTGCTCGTAGCCGAGCATGGCGTGGTAGCGCTGGTAGAGATCCTTGTAGGTGCGGCCCCAGGCGTGGTGGACGCCCATCGGGTTGTTCGCGGTGATCGGCCCGTCGATGAACGACCAGCGCGGCTTGCCCTCGTTTCTGGCGACCAGCTTCTTGAACGCGTCCGTCTCGCGCCACCACTCGAGCGTGGCGCGCTCCATCGCCGGGAAATCTGGCTTGGAGTCAACCGCCCTAAACATCGACGACCTTGAGGTGGAGCTCCCGAAGTTCCGAGGCAGGTAGCTTCGACGGCGCGCCCGTCATCGGCTCGGCGCCGCTGCCGGTCTTGGGGAAGGCGATGGTCTCACGCATCGAGTCCTCGCGCGCGAGCACCATAACGAGTCGGTCGAGGCCCGAGGCGATACCTCCGTGCGGCGGCGTGCCGTACTCGAACGCCTCGAGCAGGTGGCCGAAGAGGCTGCGCGCCTCCTCGTCGCTCATCCCGAGCACCTGGAAGATCTTCTCCTGGACGTCGCGGCGGTGGATCCGGATCGACCCGCCCGCCATCTCCATGCCGTTGCAGACCGCGTCGTACTGCTTGGCGCGCACGAGGCCAGGGTTGCGGTCGAGCAGCGGCAAATCCTCGTCGAGCGGCATCGTGAACTGATGGTGCTTCGCGACCCAGTTCTTCGCGCCGTCGTCCCATTCGAAGGCTGGCATGTCGGTGATCCAGCACCAGGCGAGCACGTTCGGGTCGGTCAAGCCGAGCCGCGCGCCGACCACGTTGCGAAGCTCGCCCAGTGCCTCGGCCACGACGGACGGCTGGTCGGCGACGATCAGCACCAGGTCGCCCGTCGCGGCCTCGGTCAGCGTGCGGACCCGTTCGATGGTGTCCTCGTCGAAGAACTTCGCGATCGGGCTGCGGACGCCCTCGGCCGTGTAGGCGATGCTGGCGAGACCCTTCGCGCCGCGCGACCTGGCGATCGCGGTGAGCTCGTCGATCTCGCGGCGGCTGTAGCCGGCACACCCGGGCGCGCGGATCGCGCGCACCTGACCGCCGCTGGCGCGCGCAAGGTCGAACACCTGGAAGCCCGACCCGAAGGCGTCGGTCAGGTCGACGATCGTCAGCCCAAAGCGCAGATCAGGCTTGTCGGTGCCGTATCGGTCGATCGCCTGCTGGTAGGTCATGCGCGGCCAGGGTTCCTGCTGGACGCGCAGGTGCGGTGTGACGTGGTGGACCAGCTCGGTGACCAGGCCCTCGTAGAGCTGGAGCACGTCCTCCTGGTCGACGAAGGACATCTCGATGTCGATCTGCGTGAACTCGGGGCCACGGTCGGCGCGCGGATCCTCGTCGCGGAAGCAGCGGGCGATCTGGTAGTAACGCTCCATCCCAGCGACCATCAGGAGCTGCTTGTACTGCTGCGGCGACTGCGGCAGGGCGTAGAAAGCGCCCGGGTTGACGCGGCTGGGGACGAGGAACTCGCGCGCCCCGCCCGGCGTCCGGTTGACGAGGTTGGGCGTCTCGATCTCGACGAAGTCGTGGGCGTCCAGGTAGCTACGGACGCACCGCATGACCTTGTGGCGCAGCACGATGATGTCGCGCTGCCGCTCGCGCCGCAGGTCGAGGTAGCGGTACTTGAGCCGCAGCATCTCGTCCACGTCGGCGTCCTGGTTGATTTCGAACGGCGGCGTCTTCGCCGGGTTCAGGATCTCGGCTTCCCTGACGAGCACGTCGATCTCGCCGGTCGGCAAGTTCGGGTTGGCCGTGCCTTCCGGTCGGTGCTCGACGACGCCGCGGGCGGCCAGCACGTACTCCGACCGGCACTCGTCGGCGACGGCGTGCGCCTCGGGCGAGATCGTCGGGTTGAAGACGAGCTGGGTGATGCCGTGGCGATCGCGGAGGTCGATGAAGGTCAGGCCCCCGAACGTCCGGCGCCGGTGGACCCAACCGATCAACGTGACGGTCTCGCCGACGTTCGTCGCACGAAGCTCGCCGCAGTTACGAGTTCGACGGAACATAGGAGAACGATTTTAGGAGATGCGCGACGACTAGCCGGTCCTGGTCCGGCAGCACCGTGCGTGGGTCGAGCACGACGCGCTCGCGCTCGATGCGGGCGACGAGCGGTGGGTCGCACCGACGGAGCCTGGCCGCCAAGGCGTCGGCGGAATCCGGCGCCGCCACGGCGAGAAGCCAGGTCGGCAGCGTCTCCCCCGGCAGCGACCCTCCTCCAACCGCCGACTGGCCGGGGATCACCGCGGCCGCGATGCCCGCCGCGCGCAGGCGCCGCGCCCAGCGCGACGTCCGGCGCCGCAGCTCGTCGGCGGGGATCGCGATCATCCGCCAGACCGGGATCGCCGCCGCGGCGTCGCCGCGCAGGTAGTGGCGGAGCGTCGCCTCCAGGCCGGCGATGCTCGCCTTGTCAAGGCGGACGGCCCGGGCCAGCGGGTGGCGCTTCAGCCGCTCCAGCGGCTCGCGGCGCCCGACGAGGACCCCGGCCTGCGGTCCGCCGAGCAGCTTGTCCCCGCTAAAGCAGACGACGTCGGCCCCCGCGGCGATGCTTTCCTGCACCATCGGCTCGTGCGCGAGGCCGTAGGCGGCCGTGTCGAGCAGCGAACCGGAGCCGAGGTCGTCGATCACGAAGAGCGAGCGCTGCCGTGCGAGCTCCACCAGCTCGCGGAGCGACGCTTGGTGCGTGAAGCCGACGACGCGGAAATTGCTCGAGTGCACGCGCAGGACCGCCGCGGTCGACTCGCTGACCGCCGCCTCGTAGTCGCGCGCGTAGGTTCGGTTCGTCGTGCCCACCTCGACCAGCCGGGCGCCGCTCTGCAGCATCACGTCGGGTATCCGGAAGCCGCCGCCGATCTCGACGAGCTGGCCGCGCGCGATGATGACCTCGCGGTCGCGCGCCAGCGCGGCGAGGGCGAGGAGGAGCGCGGAGGCGTTGTTGTTGACCGCCAGCGCGGCCTCCGCGCCCGTCAGCCGGCAGAGCAGCGGCTCGAGGTGCGTCGTGCGCGAGCCGCGCTCGCCGCGTTCGAGGTCGTATTCGAGGTTGGAGTAGCCAGCGGCGGCGCGTGCCATCGCCGCGGCTGCGTCGGCCGCGACCGGCGCACGGCCGAGGTTCGTCTGGATCACAACGCCGGTGGCGTTGATCGCCTCGCGCAGACGCGGTCGCTCGTGGGCGGCCAGCCTTTCGGTGGCCTGGACGGCGAGCTCCTCGAGCGACGGGGGTGCGGAGCCGCCGAGCACCGCGGCTCGGGCAGCGGCGAGCGTCTCACGGACGGCGCCGACGAGCGCCGCGCGGCCGTGCGCGTGCACGAGGGCAGCTAGCGGCGGCGCGGCGAGGAGGCGGTCGACGCTAGGCAGCTCCCGCGGGCCAGCCATGCGGCCTAGGCGTTCCGCGTCGTTCCGAGGGCACCGAGAAACCTCGGCGGACGCGGCCCCAACCGGCACTCGGGGATGCTGCCGCGGCCACGGTTCCTCGTCGCTCGCGCTCCTTGGAACGACATGGGCAGCTACGCCTATCTCAAACGCGTGCGCAGCCACTCGACCTGGGCGCGCACTCCATCCTCGAACGACACCGTCGGCCGCCAGCCGAGCACCTGCTCCGCACGTGCCGGGTTGAGGCGGACGTCTGGCACGTCGCCCAATCGCGGTGGGCCATGCCGCTTGTCACCTTTGTAGCCGAGCAGATCCTTGAGGCGATCGTAGACCTGGACCGCCGTCGTGCCGGTGCCTGTGCCGATGTTGACGATCTCGCCGTCGCCGCGGTCGAGCGCAAGCACGTTCGCACGCGCGACGTCGCCGACGTACACGTAATCGCGCTCGGGTGGATCCGTGCCGTTGACGATCGGTACCTCCCCGCGCATCATCCGGTCGGCGAAGATGGCGATCACGCCTGCCTCGCCGTGCGGGTCCTGCCGCGGACCGTAGACGTTGGCGTAACGCAAGGCCGTGAACGCCAGGCCGTAGAGCTCCTGGAAGCAGCGCAGGTAGTGTTCGACGGTGTGCTTGCTTACGGCGTACGGCGAGATCGGGTCGACCGGGTGCTTTTCGTCGATCGGGATGTACCGGGGCACGCCGTAGACCGAGCCGCCGCTCGCGGCGTAGATGACCTTTCGGACGCCGCCCTTGCGCGCCGCCTCTAGCAGGCGCACCGACGCGACGACGTTGACTTGCGCATCATGCACCGGATCGGCCGTCGAGCCGCCGACGCTCGCCTGCGCGGCGTGGTGGCTGATCGCGCTCGGTTTGACGTCGGCGACGATTGCCTCTAGGTCGGCGCTGAGCAGGTCGGCCTCGATCAGCCGCGCCTTGGGGTTGACGTACTCACGCTTGCCGTGGCTGAGGTCGTCGAGCGCGACGACCTCATGCCCGGCCGCGACCATCGCGTCGACCACCCACGACCCGATGAAGCCAGCCCCGCCGGTGACGAGGACGCGCTGCGGCTGGGCGGGCATTGCGGGATGCTAGCCGATCACAGGAGTGCTTCGTCGCTCCACGGTGCGGGGCGACGCGGCAGCCGGGCGCTTCGCGGGTCGGAGCGGCGACCAGGGGCGCTGCTCGCCAGTGGCACAGCCGAGATTCCCCACCTCGCTCGGTACGACAAGAGACGCGGCTAATTCGGGTGGACGTCACGGACGCGGATACCGAGCGGGTCGGCGGTCACTTCGAGCTCGTCGAGCGCGGCTTCCGCCGCTTCCTGCATCGCCTCGTCGTCGCTCTTCGCCACCTTCTGCAGCGCCCGGCGTGCCCGCTGGCCACCGATGGTGCCGAGCGCGCCGACCGCCGCCAGGCGCACCTGAAGGTCCTCGTCTTCCAGCCGGTCGATGAGGCCCGGCACAGCACGCTCGTCCTCCATCTCGGCCGAGGCGCGCACCGCCTCGAACCGCAGCTCCGGCTCAGGGCTGTTCATCTCGCGCAGGATGGTCGGCAGCCAGCGATCGTCGCAGTTGCGTCCCATGGCGCGAACCGCGCCGGCGCGCATCGCGACCTCCGCCGAGCCGTACGCGGCGTCGATCGCGTCGGAGAAGGCCGGCTCGTCGAGGTAGCCGGAGGCCTCCAGCGCACGGCGGCGCAGCAGCGTCGGGGTATCCTCGGTGAGGTGGTCCAACAGGACCGTCCGGATCCGGTCGACCAGCGCGGACGGTAGCTCGCCCAGCGCCGCGCGCAGCGCGAACCGGCCGAGGCCGTCGAGCGCAGCCGCGCGCACCTCCTCGTCGGCGTCTCCGCGCGCCATGCCGATCAGGCGGTCCGCCGTGCTCGGGCGTGTGTCCTCCCACAATCCCTCGACGGCCGCCGAGCGCACCTCCGCGTCGGCGTCGTCGAGCATGCGGATGAACAGGTCGTTGTAGTCCAGCTCGACGTTGTCCTGGGCCATCTCGGCCAGCGCGTGCACGACCCGCCGCCGCTCTTCGATCGGGAGCTGGTGCCAGGTCTTGGCGAACTCCTCGACCTTCTCGCGGTCCAGGCCGGAGAGCTTGGCGAGTGCTTGATGGCTGAGCTTGCTGTCCATTCGATACTTTCAACCCGCGGTGTGTCCCAGAAGACACCCCGCATCCTGCCAACGTGCATTCTAGAGATTAGGCGGAAACGGCACCGGGGATATGGGCGACGTCGGGCGGCCGACCGGGCATGAAGGAGACGGTAACCACGTCGATGCGGGCGTTCGCGCGCGGCGCGTGCTCGGCGAGGTACTGCTCGGCCATTCGTAGTAGGCGGCGCTGTTTGTCCGGGCCGACCGACTCGGCGGCGGTGGCGCCGGTCGACGTGCTCCGGCTGCGCACCTCGACGAACACGAGCGTCCCGCCATGGCGAGCGATCACGTCGAGCTCGCCGAAGCGTGTCCGCCAGTTCGTGGCGACGATCTGATAGCCGCGGGCGCGCAGGTAGTCGGCGGCGACCTGCTCGCCGCTCTGGCCGACCTGGCGGCGAGTCGTCAAGGGGCCTCCCTGCGCGTTTCCCTCGGAAGCGGAAGCGCCTGCCGATTCGTCACCGCTCGGCTTGCAGCCTGAGTGGGGCGAACGAGCGGCGGTGGAGCGGTGTCGGGCCCAGCTCGGCGAGGGCGGCGAGGTGGGCGGCGGTCGCGTAGCCTTTGTGCTCGCCGAACGCGTACCCGGGGAAGACCGCTTCGGCGTCGCGCATCATCTGGTCGCGCGTCGTCTTGGCGACGAGCGACGCCGCCGCGATCGATAGGCACAGGGCGTCGCCGTCTACGATCGACGTCTGCGGGATCTCCAGGTTGTTGAGCTTGACGAAGTCGATGAGCAGGTGGTCGGGCGCGATCGCGAGGTCGTCTACGGCCGCCATCATCGCCAGACGCGCGGCTGGGGCGATCCCGATCGCGTCGATCAGCTCGGTCGGCATGACGCCGACGCCGACGGCGAGCGCATGGCGGTAGATGAGATCGCGAAGCACGTCGCGCTCCGCTTCCGGCACGATCTTCGAGTCACGCACGCCCTCGAGCGGCCTCGGGTCGCGCAGGACCTCCTCGGGGAAGATGACCGCCGCCGCGACGACGGGCCCGGCGACGCAGCCGCGGCCAACCTCGTCGATGCCGGCGATGCGGCTGTAGCCGTCGGCGAGGGTGGTCAGCTCGAGCTCGCAGGTGGGCAGCGTGGAGGCCGCCACCCGGCTACGCCTCGCGGCGTTCCTTGATGCGGGCGGCCCGGCCGGTCAGGCCGCGGAGGTAGTAGAGCTGCGCGCGCCGGACCTTCCCGCGCCGCACGACCTCGACGCGCTCGACGCGCGGCGAGTGCAGCAGGAACGTGCGCTCGACGCCGATGCCGTGCGCGATGCGCCGGACGGTGAAGGTCCGGTTCAGGCCGCCTCCGCGCAGCCGCATCACGACGCCTTCGAAGATCTGCGTGCGCTCGCGCTGCCCCTCGACGATGTTCACGTGCACCCGCACCGTGTCGCCCGGCCCGAACTCCGGCGGGGCCTCTTTCAGATGGCGCTCTTCAACAGCGCGTACTAGGTCGATCATAGTGGCGGCCAGTATATCAGTTGCCCTAGCACTCGGTCCGCAAAGCTGCGCGCGCCAGGCCGAGCCAGCCGCGCGCCGTCGCCGGTACGCCGAGCGTCTTCCGGAGCCGGTATTCGCTAACCCGCCCCTCCGCCACCAGCCGACCGTCGATCGTCACGACCGGGATGCGGTCGCCGAACTGTGCGGCGAGCGCGGGGTCGTCGTCGACGTTCACTCGGCGCACCACCAGCGGGTAGTCGGCGGCGATCCTGGCCAACAAGCGCTCGGCGTGCTCGCAGAGGTGGCACGCGGGGCGCGAGTAGACGATAGCCTCAGGCACGGACGACCGCCGCCCGGCGCCGTAGGAGCAGCGGCAGGGCGATCGCCAGCGCGACGAGCGCGACGACCTGCGCTTGCTGCAACCCAGCCAGGACGATCGCCTCCTGGCGCACGAACGTCAGCACGAACCGGCCCGCCGCGTAGAGGACCAGGAAGACCAGAAACAGCGTCCCGTCTGGCAACTGTTGCCGCCGCAGCCGCCAGACGATGCCTAGAGCGACGGCGTTCCAGAGCATCTCGTAGAGCGGGTAGGGGTGCGTCGGCTCGCCGAGGTCGGGGATCAGGGCGTCCGGGTGGACGTAGACGAGCGACCACGGCAAGTCGGCCGGGCTGCCGAACGCATCGCCGTTGATCAGCGAGCCGGCCCGGCCGACGATCTGCCCGAGCAGGACCGCCGGCGCGGCGACGTCGGCCATTCGACCGACCGATAGCTTGGCCCAGCGGCAGTACAGGGCGCCCGCGGCGAACCCTCCCGCGATCGCACCCCACATGGCAAGCCCGCCCTGCTGGATGGAGAAGGCGGAGGCAGGGTTCTGCAGGTAGAAGTCGAGCCGGTCGAGGACGTGGAAGAGGCGCGCGCCGAAGATCGCGACGACCACCGCCCAGAGGGCCGTGTTGTAGGTCGCGTCCACGTCGACGCCCTTGCGGCGCGCCTCGCGGAGTGCGACCGTGATGCCAAGCGCGATGCCGGCCGCGATCGCTACGCCGTACCAGCGCACCAGGATTGTGCCGAAGCGGAAAAGCACGGGGTCGATAGCGATCGTGATCGGCTCCATCGACCCAGGAGTCTACCGGTATCCTCGAGCCACTCGATACGGGCCGTATCTCGGCGGCGAGGGTGCGCAGCAGCGTGGTCTTGCCCGCGCCGTTGGGTCCGATCAGCGCGGCGCGCTCGCCGTCGCGGAGCTGCAGCGACGCGCCGTCGAAGATGCAGACTTCGCCGAAGTACTTGGTTAACCCCGAGACGGTGAGCTTGGCAGGGGATGGTAGTCAAACAGGGCGAAGCCGCGGCGTATACTCGGCGGCGGAGCCGAGCGGTGGTCAGGATCGAGCCCTTCCTCCTGGACGACGAGGTCCTCCTCGGCTCCTGTGGGAGCGGGCGCGGCCTCGTCTGCGCCACCGACCTCCGGCTGCTGCGTGTCGAGCGCGGTCTGATCGGCCGGCGCGTGCGTGACCTGTCGTACGGAGAAATCTCGTCGATCTGGATCGCAGACGAGGTCTCCTGGTGGGCAGTGGCCGCCGGCCTGGCTGCCGGCGCGATGGGCGTCGCCATTCCTCGGCTAGTCGCGCGAGTGGTCGCTACGCTCGACCCCGGCCACCCGATGCGGCTGACGGCGCAAGGTGAGCTTTCGGTGTGGCTCGTGAGCGTCGTGCTGTTCGTGGTCGGCGCGGGGCTGCTCGGCTACGGGTTGATTCGGCGCCGCCCGTACGTGGCGCTGCACGGACCGGGTCTGCTGCGCCAGCGCCGCCACCGCGCCGCCTGGCACTTCGCCACGCCGACGCCCTCCGACGCTAGAGTGTTCGCGATGCTGGTACGCGGGCGCCTCGCACCGGCGGCGCGCGCGGCTGAGAAAAAGGTACTGCCTTTCGACACCGTTTGACTCACCCGTGGCGTGACGCGCGCCGTTGACGCTCGCTAGGCAGCCTCCTATGCTGCCGAGCAGGAGCAGGACGAATGCGCAGAACGCCGCTGAGCGCGGTCGAGACCGGTGCCGTCCTCGGTAAAACGCTCTACAACGAGCGCGGCGACGTCCTCCTGCGCAAGGGCGCGGTTCTCTCCGAACGCTACCTGGAGCTTTTGCGCGAGAAGGGCTTCCAGACCGTTTACGTCCAGCACGAGGACACGGCGGACATCGAGGTCGAAGACATCGTCTCGGAGCACGTCCGGACGAACGCGATCAAGAACATCTACCGCTTCCAGCAGGTCGTCGAGAGGGCGTCCAAGGAGATGGGCAGCCTGCCGACCGACCGGCTCGGCGCGGCGTTGGCGTCGAGCGACTTCAAACGGGCGGCGAGCGGCAACGCCCACGACGCGATCTACGCGATCGTCGAGAGCATCATCGACGACGTCCTGGGCGCGACGACGCTGACCGGCCTGACCGCCCTCAAGACGCACGACAACTACAGCTTCTGCCACTCGGTCGACGTCACGGTCACCGCGATCATGCTGGGCAAGAAGCTCTTCTTCGACCGACCCGCCCTGCGTCAGCTCGCGCTGGGCTGCATGCTCCACGACACCGGCAAGATCTTCGTGGACGCCAAGATCCTCAACAAACCCGAGCGGCTCACGCCTGCCGAGTTCGAGCTGGTCAAGAAGCACCCGACGCTCGGCTACCAGCTACTCCGGACGATCCAAAAGGAGGAGTTCCTCGCCAACCACGTCGCTTACCAGCACCACGAGCGGCAGGATGGCGCCGGCTACCCGCGGGGGTTGCGAGGAACGAACCGCATCCACCGCGACGCCAAGCGCAGCCACCAGATGTTGTTGATCGCGGAGATCGCGGCCGTCGCCGACGTGTACGACGCGCTCTCGTCCGACCGTCCTTACCGGCCGGGGATGTCGCCGGAGCAGATCATCCAGACGATGCGGTCGATGGCGGGGCCGCACCTCAACCGCGAGATCGTCCACCACTTCCTGTCGATCTTGCCAGTCTTCCCGGTCGGCCTCGAGGTGCGGGTCACGCAGGGGCGGTTGAAGGGCTGCCGTGGGATCGTCGCCCGCATCAACGAGCGCGCTATGGATCGCCCTGTGGTCCGGATCACCCACGACGAGCGCGGCCGGCGGATCGCCGCGTTCGACCTCGACCTGATGCGCGAGGAGTCTGCCGCGATTGCCGCGACGTTCGCGAGCGCCGCGCTGGCGCGCGCGAGCTGAATCAGCTCGAAACCCTTTCGGCCCAGACGACGCGACGCTTGTCGTACTCGCGGCTGGCGGGGTCGAAGGAGCCCTCGCACGTGATCAGCGTGATGATCTCGTCGTCGGTCTGGCCGACGACCTCGTCGACAGGCATATCGTTGGACCCGATCAGCACGCTGAGCTTGACGGCGTAGTCCACCTCGCTGCCGTCGGCCAGCAGCACCGAGACGCGATCGCCTGGCGCGACCTCGCCGAGCCGCCAGAAGACGCCCGTGACGCCGGTGTACCAGTCGCGGTGGCCGGCGAACACGGCGTTGCCCGGGTTACCGGGGGTGGGGCTGAAGTCGTACCAGGCCACTGGATCGGGACCCTGCGGCGAGGGCATGCTGCCATCACTCCGCAGACCGAGCTCGATCACCGGCGCGTCGACGCCGATCGATGGGATCAGCAGCCGGGCAGGTGGGGTGCTGTGGATGATCGGCGGCAAGAACAGCAGGGAGAGAAGCAGCCCCAGCACGTGGGTCTACGTATACCACCCCGGTGTAAGATCGGACCAGTGCGGCGCGCCCTTCCCATCCTCCTTGTGCTCCTGCTGCTGATCCCCCCCGCGGCCACGGCGGCGGCTGACGAGGAAGATTTCGCGATCCCCAACGGGCGCTTCTTTCCGCAGAGCGGCTTCGCGATCACCGACCAGGGCGGGATCCCGTTCTGGACCGAGTTCCAGCGCCTCGGCGGCGTGCGCCAGCTCGGGTATCCGATCTCGACTCGCTACCAGGTGGACGGCTTCGTGATGCAGGCCGCCCAGCGCGGGATCATGCAGTGGCGGCCGGAACAGGGCCACGCTGTCCTGACCAACGTGCTCGACGACCTGAGCAAGGCTGGCCGCGATCCGTGG
>DASRFH010000083.1:0-13502 GCA_035651675.1 Chloroflexota bacterium
ACCCCGCCGCGAACGTCGCAACACGTCATCCCTCCCTGTTTAATGCGGAAAGTCCTGCGTCTCGAGGTACGGGTAGCGCTGCTCGGCGTCCGGCCGGAGCTCGACGCCGAGGCCGGGGCCAGTCGGTACGGCCACGAACCCTGCAGCGACGCCCAGAAGAGCTTGTCGCCGAGCAGCCGCTGGTAGTTCTCGAGCCCGACGAAGACCGGCGGCCGCATCAGGTCCCACTGCGTGAACGAGAGCACGAGCGACGCGAGCATCGGACCGAGCCGGAAGAGCGCGAGCCCGATCAGCCAGGGCAGGATGAAGAGGTAGCCTTCGTAGCGCCGCAGCCGCCGCGCACGCGTCATCCGCCCCCTCCTGGGGAGGCAGTTTACCGCGACTTCCGAGTAGCGATCACCCGGTTCCGTGTGCCGGGCTGCGCTCGCTCGAGCTCACAGTGCTCGAGTGGCGGCGACCCTGTCGGTCGGCGGAGCCGAGCGACGACGTGCGTGGCGGCCGACCTCCCCGCTGCCCAGCGGCGACCGGTGCGGCCGCCGCTCGTTGGCCGACCGGGTCAGAGCAGGCCGTGCTCCGAGACCTCTCTGCCGCGTGCCGACGTGCTCGGGATGTGGGAGGGCCGCGGCGGGTCGAGCCCATCGCGCCGAGCGTTGCGATGGCACTGCGGGATCGGCAAGCTGCTCAGAACAGGCCGAGCTTCGCGAATCGCCCGCCGAGCGCCGACTCGCTCGACACCCCCAGCCAGTCCTCGAGCAGCGTCGCGTACACGTCGCGGAAGTCCACGGTGAACTTGAGGTTGCCGTTGTCGAGGTCGGTCAGCGAGGGCGGCGCGCCGTGCAGGCCGCCCTTGACCTTGCCGAGCAGGAACATCAGCCCGGCGGTGCCGTGGTCGGTGCCGTTCGAGGCGTTCTCGTGCACGCGGCGGCCGAACTCCGACCAGGTGACCACCAGCACGTCGTCGGCGCGACCGTGGGCGGCGAGATCGCGGCGGAACTGCGCCAGCCCGTCGGCGAGGCCGCCGAGCAGGCGCGCGTGCTCGCGGAGCTGGTTGGCGTGCGTGTCGAAGCCGCCGTACGGCACGTAGGCGACGCGCACGCCGAGGTCCTGGACGACCGCCTGGGCGACGAGCTGCAGCCCGCGGCCGAACGGCGTCGGCGGGTAGGCGACCGCCGGCGCGTAGCTTCTGGCGCCGGCCTGGAGCGCCTCGTAGCTCGACCGCGCGTTCTGGGCGGTCGCGGTGAAGAGGTCGCCGTACGGGCCAGCGTCGCCGAAGGCGTCGTAAAGCGCCAGCAGCGCGCGCTCGCGCTCGGCGCGGCCGCCTGGGAAGCTCGCATCGCCCAGGAGCTGGTAGCCGCGGATGTCGTCCACGATCGGCGGCGGCACGTGCGGGCAGCAGAGCGCGGCGGGGAGCTGCGGCCCGATGCCGAGCCCGGCGAACGGGTGGCCGTTGCGGTCCACCGCGCCTTCGACCAGCCTGGCGAGCCAGCCACCGCGGTGGCTGAGCGACGGGTCAGCCTCCTGCCAGACGTCCATCGCCTCGAAGTGGCTGAGCGTCGGGTGCGGGTAGCCGACGCCCTGCACGATGGCGAGCTCGCCGGCGCTCCAGCTCTCCTGGAGCGGCGCGAGCGCCCTGTGCAGCGCGAAGCGGTCGTCGAGCGGGATCAGCTCGCCCTCGGGCAGGCCGAGGCTCGGCCGGTTGCGCCGGTAGGCGTCGTCGCGGAACGGCACCAGCGTGTTCAGCGCGTCGTTCCCGCCGGCCATCTGGACCACGACGAGCGTGCGCGGCCGCGTCGTCTCCGCCTCGGCCAGCGCCCGCGTGAAGAGCGAGGGGACGGCCATGCCGACGGTGATCACGGACACGCCGGCGCGGAGGAAGTCGCGTCGGTTCAGCATCCCCCCATCCCCCTCTGGACGAGGGCCCGCGCGAGGGCGCCCCTACCCGTCAGCACAGCTGGTACTCCGGCATCGCCAGGATCAGGTACACCAGGCCGCGCAGCTTCTCGCGGAGAGTCTGCTGGCCGCCTGTCACGTCGTCGCCGGGCGCGGCGCCGAGGTAGTCGTAGAGCACCTGGCGCCCGCGCGCGCTCGTCCGGCCGTCGACGAGCAGGCCGAGGAAGTGCTCGACCACCTCGTCGGCGCGGCGCAGGCCGAGGTTCTCGAGGTAGCGCTCGAGGTAGAACGGGATGATGGGGCCGCTGCCCTGGACGGCCGTCAGCGCGTTGGCGAAGTTCACACGCTCGATCCACGTGCCGCTGTTCAGCCAGCTCCGCCCACCGGGCCAGCCGGCCACGTTCGGCGGGTTGTAGAGCTGCTGGCCCATCCGCACCAGCCGGTCGACCACGCCCGAGCCGTCGCTCGGTACGCCGAGCTGGCGCAACGCGCCGACCACGTACTCGACCGGGCTCTTCAGCCGCGCGCGGTAGGCGCGCTGGGAGTAGAAGGCGTCGCTGGTCAGGATCGCGCGCACGACCGCCTTGATCGAGCCGTTCGTCCGCCGGAAGAGCTCGGCGAACGGCGCGACGACCTCCGGCTCGGGGTCGGGGTAAGCGAAGAAGGCGAACAGTTTCGCCGCCATGAAGCGCGCCGTCGCCGGCTGGGCGACGATCGTGTCGATCACGTCCTCGGGCGTCGTGACCGTCCTGCCCAGGAACTGCTTCGGGCCACGGTCGGCCTGGTTCGGGTTGAAGACGGGGTCGCCGTCCTTCGGAGCGGGCGGGACGGTCCAGCCGGTGAAGGCACGGGCGGCCTCGCGGACGTCGGTCTCGGTGTAGTTGCCGACGCCCATCGAAAAGAGCTCCATGAGCTCGCGGGCGTAGTTCTCGTTCGGCGCGGCGCGGCGGCTGTTGTGCGTGTCGAGCCAGAGCATCATCGCCGGGTCGAACGAGACAGCTTTGAGCAGGTCGCCGTAGCGGGCGAGCGCGTTCTTGCGGAACAGCTCGTTTTGCCGCTCCATCAGAGCCGGGCGGCCGACCTTCGAGTTGGCGCTGGTCAGCAGGCCGTGCCAGAAGAAGACCATCTTCTCCTGGAGCGGCCGGCTGGTCCAGAGCATCCGCAGGAACCAGCGGCGCTGGACATCGGCGAGCCTAGTCGGGTCGAAGTAGAAGAGCTCGATCTTCTCGTCGGCCGCCTCCGGGACGGCCTCGTAATCGACGAGCTTGTCGACCGCGCCCGCGAGCCCGAGCGCCCGGTACTCGGCCAGCTCGCCCGCCGAGGCGCCGAACCCCGCCCGGCGCAGCAGGTGCGGGATGCGCAGCTCGTCGTCGATCGGCGGGCCGTAGACCTCCCGCTTCGGCGCGGTCAGCAGCGCGACCCCGAGGGCGGCGCCCACCCCGAGCGCGACGCGCGCCGCCGAGGGCGGCGCGGCCCTTCCCTCCTCGGACACAGCTTCTCCTAGCCTACCCTACACACGGAGCGACCGCTCGGACAGTTTCAGCCGATCCCCGGCCGACCGACTCATGGATTTGTCAAGGAAGCTCGACGGCGTCCGCATCGGCGGTATCGGGGGCAGCACGCGCCCGTTGAGCTCCGGGTGGCGCCCGACGGCCGCCAGCGCCGCGTCCTCGTTGGGGAAGGCGCGGAACGGCTAAGGGAGCCGTCGCGCCAGAGTTCGTGGGACCGCGGCTCGTCTACCCGCCGGTCGGCATCGGAGCGGCGGTGGCCGTCGTCGACCGCCGCCGGCGGGCTCGGTCCGCGCGTTGCGCGGTCTCTCCCGCTGGCCCGACTGGCTCCTCCTCGGGCGGCGATTCGGCGAGCTGGCCGAAGCGATCGATCGTCAGCGTCGCGTCGGGGAACACGGCCCGCACCTCAAGCTGGCCGCCCATGGCCTCCACGTAGCGGCGCAGCGTCGAGACGTAGAGGTCAGTCTGGTGCTCGAGCCGCGAGATGTGGGTCTGCGGCTTGCCCATGGCCTGGGCCAGCTGTTCCTGCGTGTAGGCGCGCGCGCGCCGGACGTCGCCCAGTGCGGCCAGGCGGCGGACCTCGGCTCGGTATGCCTCCGCGCGTCGGCGCCGCGCGGGGTCCCGCAGGATCGGTTCGGCTAGCTCCCGGAACGGCTTGTGTCCTGCCATAGTCCCTCCCTGCGGAGCTCGTCGAGGTGCTCCGCGTACAGCCGCTCGGCCGCGGGGATCGCCTCCCGGTACCATGCAGCCCAGCGCCCCGTCTTGTCGCCGCCCAGCAGGAGGATCGCGGTCCGGAGCGGGTTGAAGGCGAACAGGATCCGCAGCCGGCGGCCGCCGACGCTGGGCGGGGCCGCAGCTCCTTGAGGTTGGGCAGCGACGAGCCCGCAACCGTGTCCGCCAGCGGCCGGCCGAGGCCCGGACCCCGCTCGGCCAATTCCTCGACGGTTGCCTACACCGCCTCTTGATCCTCCTCCGTCAGCCCGCGCCACCACGCCCCGAATTGGTCGGTGTACTCGACCTCCCAGGGCACAGCAACATTATAACAGAAATGGTCTACACCGGTATTGATCTTCTTTGCGCGCGTGATCTCGCCCGCGGTGGGTCATCTGGAGTCTGGTTAGTTTGGGCACGGAGCGCGCCTCCGTTCGGTGACCGTTAGCGGACGGCGCCCGCTCTCCCGAGGGCGCGGCGCCGTTTCTAGCACCGTTCTGGCTACCGAGAAGCGATCCTTCTCGGTAGCCAGATGAGGAGGCGTACGTAGCCAACCCGGAGCACCTCGCCCGCCTATGTCCGCCGACGGCGATCGGGGACGTGCAGCGCGTCCTGCTGGAACCGTTCGAGCTCCTCTTGCACCGCCATGTGGGAGCCGCCTCGCGCCCGGGATTATCAGACCCCGATCACGCGGACGATCCCCTCGGCCACCGGTCCGAAGCGCCGGTCGCCGAGCGCGACCGAGGCGCTGATCACGTGCCGCGCCCCCGGCTTGGCGTACGGCGGCGCGGTGGCCGCGAAGCGCAGCTCGCCCTGCCCGTTGCCGGGGATCGCGACCTCGCCGACGAGCGGCTGGCTGCCCCAATCCGGCGGCAGTCGCAGCTCGGCGGTCGCGGTCGCCTCGCGGCTCAGGTGGTTGACGATCCGCACCGCCAGCTCGAGCGTCTGGCCGGCCGCGACCTCCGATTGGTACGGGTAGATCGTCGCCCAGTTCGGGTCGAGCGCGAAGCCCGCCTCCTCGGGCACGGCGACCAGGCCGTGCACGATCCCCTCGAGCGACCGCGCGCGGGTCAGCGCCTCGTCGAAGAAGGCCGGGTCGACCCGCTGCGCGCCGAAGTGCCCGGTCAGGATCAGCTCCGGCTCGAAGTCGCGGATCTTCGTCACGCTTTCCACCAGGTCGCCGGGCGCGAAGCGGTTCTGGTAGACGGGGCCGCCGAAACGCGGGCCGTTGAGCGACCGCGCCAGCGTGTCGCCGACGTAGGCGATCCGCCTCCCGTCGACCTCGAAGCGCAGCGCGCAGTGGTACTCGGTGTGGCCAGGCGTCTTGGTCGCCAGGAACGACACGTCCCGCCAGGCGAACGTCTCGCCCTCGCCGAAAACGCGGCTCGGCTTCATCGGGTTCCGCCAGAGGCAGGGGATCTTGTAGGCGTGCGGGTGCGCCAGGATGTCCGCCTGGTTCTCGAAGACCCAGAGCCTGGCGCCGTGCCGCTCGTACAAGTGCTGCAGCCCTCCGACGTGGTCGTCGTGGTAGTGGCTGGGCAGGACGACGTCGACGCTCCGGAGCCCGGCGACGCGCCGCAGCTCGTCCAGGCTGTGCTCGGCGAAGCGGAAGTTGGCCGAGAAGTGCGACGCCGAGGGGAAGCCGTAGTCGAGGAACATCCCCGCGCCGTCGTCGCCTAGAAGGGTGTACGAGTTGGCGACCGAGGTCGTGTTCGCCCACAGCCGCGGCGTGAGCGGCACGAGGCCGCTGTCGGCCGGCAGCGGCGGGTACCAGGGGTAGGTCGCGTAGCGGTAGAGGTTCAGCCACTGGTAGTAGGCCGACAGGCCGCGGTTGAGCGCCGCGCACGCCGCGGCCGGGTCGGCGATCGGCTCGCCGTGCGATGGCAGCAGCACATCCAGGCCCATCCCGCCGAGCGTCGCGACCGTGTGCGAGAGCGACTGTAGGCCTGTCTGCTGGCCGTAGTACCACTCGAGGTCGTAGAGCGTCCAGGGCCGGCCGGAGTGGTGGATGGCGTCGCCGCTGAAGGCGACGCGCCGGCCGTCGATCGTGCCGACCAGCGCGACGCCCCCCTTGGTGTGGCCGGGTGCCGGCATCACCGCCAGCTCGATCCCGCGCCACGCGAACGTCGCGTAGTCGTCGAGCGGCTGGTCGACGTCGACGTTGGCGGTCGGCGCGAAGAAGTCGTTGTAGGTGTTGTAGTTGTCGTAGATGCCGCGGTTGCGCCAGAAGTTGTCGGCGCCCGCGAAGTAGCCGAGCTCGCCCCGCGGCGCGGCCACCTTGGCACCGCGCGCCGCCAGCGCGGCCGTGCCGTCGCACTGGTCTCGGTGGAAATGCGTGTGCAGCACCCACTCGACCTGCTTCACCCCGAGCCGCTCGAGCAGCTCGACCGCGAGCCCCAGGCCGCTGTCGATCAGGATCGCCCGGTCGCCCTGGCGGACGAGGTAGACGTTGCAGGCGTCCTCGATCCGGTAGAGGCTCGGGCTGAGCTGCTGGAACCCGTCGGCCATGTGCCCTCCGTGCCGCGCCATCATCCCACACCCACGCGCGGCCGGGACCAACCACGCCCGCGCCCGGTAGAATCGGCCGATGGGCATCCTGGCGCGGGTCGGCCGGCTGCTCCGTTCGTGGCTGGCGCCGCTCTTGGGCAGCGCCGAGAGCCCGGCCGACACCCTCGCCTACGCCTACGAGCGCCAGCTGGAGCTGCTCCAGCAGGCCAGGCGGAGCGTCGTCGAGGTGGCCACCGCGCGCCGCCGGCTTCAGCTCCAGGCGGCGCGCTACCGCGAGGACGCCGATCGGCTGCGCGGCGAGGCCGAGGCCGCCGTCGAGCGCGGCGACGACGAGGCCGCCCGCGCCGTGCTCGGGCGCCGGCACCTGGCACTCGCGCAGCTCGACGACCTCGAGCAGCAGATGGCCAACCTCCAGCGCGAGGAGCAGCGGCTCGCCGACGCCGAGGCACGCCTGGCCGCCCAGATCGAGGCGTTCCGCACGCGCAAAGAGCTGCTCGGCGCCCGCTATTCGGCCGCGGAGGCGCAGGTCCGCGTCGGCGAAGCGCTGAGCGGGCTATCGAGGGAGATGGGCGACGTTGCCCTGGCCACGCAGCGCATGGAGGAGCAGACGCGCGAGCTCGAGGCACGCGCCGCCGCGGTCGGCGAGATGATCGACGAGGGGCTGTTGCCCGACGCGAGCGGGGCGCGGCAGGACCGCCTCGCCCGCGAGATCGACCGCCTGGCGCTGGGCGACCGGGTCGAGGAGGAGCTCGCGGCGCTCAAAGGGCGGACGGACGGCCAGCACGCCGGGCCGCCGGGGTAGAGCGCCGGTCTCGGACGACCGACCGCCGGGAACGCCCAACCCTCGGGAGAGGGAGGACGCCAGCGGGGCCCGCCCAACGATCACCGAACGCCGCAGTCGGGGCCTACAGCGGAGGGTCCCAGAGCGCGTACCAGCGCTCCGTCGCCGGCTCGATCGGCATCTCCGCCTTCATCACGGCGGCCAGCCGCAGCTCGAGCGCGTAGTCGCGTGCCCGGCCGTCCCGCGGCGCGAACGGGTAGAACGTGCCACGCTTGTAGTTGTAGACCCAGTACACCACCCGGTCGTCCGCGCCGCGGAACGCGAAGAGCGCGGCGAGGAGGCGATCGAGGAACCCGTGAGCCTGAAGCGTCTGCCCCACCATGTGGGCCGCCGCGACGACGTCCTCGAGCTCCTCGTCGCGCAGCACGAGCCACTCGAACCCCTGGGCGTCGCGCTGCCGCGTGCTCGCCGTGCCCGTCTCCTTCAGCGCGATCCCCAGGAGCTGGTCGAGCTCCCGCTCGGCGCCCTCGTAGTACGACGACTCCACGCCGCGCAGCACCACGGCCGCGCGCTCGTCCCACCGGAGGCCCAGGTTCGCCTCGAGCGTGACGCGTGCGGTCGAGATCGCGAACAGCGCGTCGAGCCGCGAGGCGGGCACGCGCGGGCGGCCGAAGAGCGCGTCGAGCCACTTCACGCCGGCCGCTCCATCTCCGCCGCGAGCCGCATCAGCCGCTCGATGCGTTTTTCGGTCGACGGGTGGGTCGCGAAGAGCTCGGCGAGCGAGGCGCGCGCCGTGGCCGGGACGATGAAGAACGCGTTCATCCCCTCGACCTCCCGCAGGTCGCGGTCTGGGATGCGCGCCACCGCCTCGCTCAGCTTCGCCAGCGCCGCTGCCAGCGCCGACGGCGCACCGGTGAGCAGGGCCGCGGCGCGGTCGGCGGCGTACTCGCGGTAGCGCGACAACGCGCGGATGAGCAGGAAGCTGATCGCCCAGACGGCGAGCGACGCGACGTAGATCAGGACGATCCCGCTCACACCCCCGTCGCGCCGCCGGTCCCCCCGGCCGCCCCAGCCGCCGTAGCCGCCGAACCCGCCGCCCCAGCCGTACATCCCGCTCCACATCAGCGAGCGCACCAGCAGCTGCGCGACGACCGCGAAGAAGCTCGCCAGCGTGACCACCAGCACGTCGCGGTTCCGGATGTGGCTCAGCTCGTGGGCCAGCACCCCCTCGAGCTCGGCCGGCTCGAGTTGGTCCAGCAGCCCGCGCGTCACGGCGACGACCGAGGAGCCCGGCCCGCGGCCGACCGCGAAAGCGTTGGGGATCGCGGTCGGGGCGACCGCGATCGCCGGCTTGGACAGGTCGGCCATCGCCGCCAGCCGCTCGACCATGGCGTGCAGCGCCGGCTCCTCCTGCTCGGACACCACCCGGGCGCCGACCGACCAGAGCGCGATCTTGTCGGAGAAGAAGAGCTGCGCCCCCGCGACCACCACCGCGAAGAGCAGGAGCGCGGTCGAGTCCACCCCGGCCTGGACGAGGACGGCGACGAACGCCAGGTAGAGCGCGGCGAGCAGGACCATGACGAGCAGCATGCGCGCCGTCAGCCCCGCGTCGCCGCCTTGCCAGCGCCGCCGAACCATCACCTGATCTTACGTCCGGGGGTAGGCCAGCCCGCCCGCACCGACACGATTCGCGCCGCCGATGGACGAGCTCTGGCTCGGCTTCGCCGGGTCGGCCGACGCCGTGAACGGCGTCGCCACGGTCGGCCTGGCGAGCGGCTTATCGGTGCCGCCGGAGCGGCGATTCGAGCCGCCGACCGCGGCCACGCCGCCGCCGTACCACGGCCGCTACCCCGCGCGGCTGCCCGACGGCCGGGTGCTCCTCCTGCCGCCGCGCCAGCTCCCAGGCGCGCCGGACCGCGCGGTCGCCTCGACGATCTCGACGCAGGCGTCGGTCCGTTTTTCGCGCGACGGCCAGACGGCCGGTGCCCCGGTCAAAAGAAGCGGGGGCCGGTCCGCCCCCCGAACCGGCCCCCGCGACGGAAGGCGGCGGCGGTTGCCGCCGGAGTCGATTCTGCCGCAGCTGCGGGCGCAGCGGGGAGCCATAACCGGCCTCCACGGCGTTTCCTTGACCGAATCTTTAGCCCGCGGGTCCAGGATTACACTGTTCTCGTGAACGTCACGATCTCGCTGCGCGACGAGCTCGTCAAGGAAGCCCGGCACCTCGCCGTGGATAAGGGCGTGTCGCTCTCGAAGTACATCGCCTCGATCCTGGAGGAGGAGCTCGAGAAGGAGCGGAGCTGGCGTGAGGCGCGCGAACGCCAGCGACGGATGATGGCGGAAGGCCTACACATCGGGATGCCCGAGAAAGTCACCTGGACGCGTGACGAGCTCCACGAGCGCTGGGTTCTGCGACACCAACATCCTGGCCTACGCCTACGACGACACACAGCCGGCGAAGCACGAGGTCGCGCGCCAGCTCGTCGACCGACTGGGTGACACAAGGGTCGGGGTCGCCAGCATCCAGGTGCTGCAGGAACTGTTCGTGACGCTGACGCGCAAGCTGCGCCCAGGTCTCAGCCACGACCAAGCGCGGCTCATCGTCTCCGACGTCGCCCGCAACTGGCGCATCCTCCAGCCTGGCGTCTCCGACGTGCTGGACGCGATCGACAACGCCGCCCGCTGGCGGCTCTCGTTCTGGGACGCCATGCTGCTGACGGCCGCCAACCGCCTCGGCGCCTCAGTGCTCTGGTCCGAGGACCTCAACGACCGCCAGAGCTGCGGGCTGGTCACCGTCCGGAACCCGTTCGCGCGGTAAGAGCCGGCGCCGCTCAGGCGCTGATGGCGGCCTGCTCCCCCCGCGCCCGGGCACGGTAGCCGGCGACGAGCGCGCCGACCTGGTCGCGGACGTCGGCGGGGTCGACCCGGCGGTCGATCAGGAAGGCGAGCGCGACCCGGCGCACCGCCCGGCCGAGCCGGGTCAGCTCGTGCGGGGTCAGCTCGGGCGCGACGCTGCGCAGCGTTTGCCGCAGCTCCCGGACGTTGTCGCGTAGACCCTCGTCGAGCGCCGCGCGCAGGTCGTCGCCGCCGAGCTCGAGCGCGGCGAGCGCGGCCGGGCGGACGAAGGCAAACATCGCCGCCGACGTGTCCAGGTAGCGCTCGAGCGGGTCGCCGCCGGCCGCCTCCAGGCGCACTCGCAGCTCCCGGCAGAGGCGGTCCCGCGCCTCGGTCGCCAGTCCGTGCAGGACGAGGTCGCGCTTCGTCGGGAAGTAGTGGTAGAGCGTCCCCACGCCCACGCACGCCGCCGCGGCCGCGGCGCGCATCGACAGCCGGCGTGGACCGACGCGCACCAGCAGCGGCGCGACCGCCTGGTAGATCTCCCGCTGGCGCAGCAGCCGATCCTCGCGCGGCCGACCGGCTTTTCCGAACGCCGCCGCGTGTTTCTCCAAACAACCCCTCCGCGGGCGCCGACTGATCTTCCCGCCCACGCTCGGCGCCGTCAAGATGAGCCGAGGAGGTAAACAAGATGATCGCTCCCAACGGACTGGCGCTCGCGGCCGGCGAGGGCCGCTCGCTCTCGATCATGGGCAACAAGCTGACGTTCAAAGTCGAGAACGAGGCGACCAACGGAGCCTTCGCCGTGCTCGAATACGAGGTCGGGCCGCGGTTCCGCGGTCCGCCCGTGCACCGGCACGAGCGCACGGACGAGCTGTTCTACGTCCTCGAGGGCACCGTGTGGTTCACGATGGACGGCCGGACGCTCGATGGTGGGCCAGGCACGACCGTGTTCGTGCCGCGCGGAACGCCCCACACCTTCGCCAACCACGCCGACGCGCCGGCACGCTTCCTCGAGGTCGCCCTGCCCGGGCACTTCGTCGGCTACTTCGACGCGCTCCACGCCGCGCTGCCGGCCACAGGCGGCCTGCCCACCCCGGAAACGATCGCGGCGCTGTACGCCGCGTACGATACCGTCCCGGTGGACTAGCGCCCACCAGCACGGCGGCGCGATCCGCCGCGTCGGCCGATCAGGATCGCGCCCTCGATCTCGGTCGAGTCGCCGTCGTAGACCGATCGCGGCGCTCACGCCGGCAGCGGACGCGGGCGCGACGAGCATCAGCGGCGGCGGAACGCGTGGCGCTCGCGGGCACCCGAGTGCCACGACGGAGACCACGAACGCCAGCAGCCGCCGGCGCCCGCGGCCGCCAGGATCCCGGCTAGCGCGCTCGCCACCGCCGCGACCTCCTCTACGCGCGCGAACACGATCTCGTTGAGCACGCAGGATCCCGACCAGCGCGTTCGCCACCGCCGCGGCCCCACCGTCGCGCCCTGTCCGCGCGTCTGCACGCGAAGAAGGCCACCAAGTGCTCAGCTATTCGCCGGGAGCGATCGTCCACTGGGCGCTGTCGTTCGCCAGGGTCATTGGTTCTGGCGCTTCTTATGGGAAGTGAGCCGAAGGCGGGCGGTGGGGTGGTCGGCACGCCGCGACCGAGGTGCTGGCCGTGCTGTGGGAGTTGCCGACGGTGGTCGTCCGTCGCATCGCGGTCGGGGGCAACGCCGTCGTCGTCGACGCCGAGGTCGCCGGCGATCGCGCCCGGTGCCCGGCCTGCGGCCAGGAGGCGACCCGCTGCCACGACCGCTACCGGCGCCGGCTGCAGGCGCTGCCGTGGGGCGGCTGCGGGCTGCGGGTCCGGCTGACCGTCCGCCGGTTCGTGTGCGCCAACCCGGCGTGCGCGCGCCGGACGTTCGCCGAGGCCGTCGGGCCGCGGGCCGCGCCGGCGCGCGGCTGGCGGCGCGGTCCGGGCTGCCCGTCGGGCGCGGCACCCTGCTGCGGCTGCTGCGCCGCTCGGTCGGCGCGCAGGTCGCCGCGCCGCGCGTGCTCGGCGCCGACGACCCGGCGACCAGGCGGGGTCGCCGGTACGCGACGATCCTGGTCGACCCGGGGACCCACCGGCCCGTCGACCTGCTCGACGGCCGCGAGGCGGGGACGCTCCGCGCCTGGTTGGCCGCCCACCCCGGCGTCGAGGTCGTGGTGGGCGACCGCGCCGGCGCCTACGCCCAGGGCGCGACCGCCGGCGCGCCCGAGGCGCGCCAGGTCGCCGACCGGTCCCACCTCGCCAAGAACGCCGGCGCGGCGCTGGTCGACCTGCTGCAGAGCCGCCGGCGCACCGCCGACGCCGCGACCGACCCGGCCGAGGGGGCGCCGGCGCCCGCTCCCGGCGCCGTCGAGGCCGCGCCGGCCCGCCGGTTGAGCCCGAGCGCCCAGCGGGAGGCCGACCGCCGGGCGGCGCGGGTGGCGCGCTGGGAGCAGGTGCGCGCCCGGCACGCCGCCGGCGGGGCGCTCCGCCGGATCGCCCGCGAGGTGCACCTGGCCCGGGGCACGGTGCGCCGCCTCGCCCGGACGCCGGTGCCGCCCCGGAACCGGCGGACCGCCCCGCCGCGGCCGCCGCCGCGCGCGTCCCCGGCGCTGGCGCCGTTGGTGGCCGACCCGCAGGACCGGTGGCAGGCCGGCTGCCAGAACGCCGCCCTGCTCTTCCGCGGGGTCGCGGCCCGCGGCTACGCCGGGAGCTCCCCCCTCCTCAACCAAGCCGTCCGCCCGTGGCGGCCGCCGCGCCCGCCGCCCGGGGCGCACCCCCTCCGCGGGCGCCCGCGCCGGCGCCACGGGCGCTACCGGGTGCGGCGCCTGTGCCTGACGCCGCCCGCGCGCCCCACCGCCGCGGAGCAGGCCGCGCTCGACCGCGTCCTCCCCGACGCCCCCGCGCTCGCGGCCGGCCACGCCCGGCTGCAGCGCTTCCGCCGGCTCGCCGCCGAGCCCGACGCCGGCGCCCTGGACGGCTGGCTCGCCGGCGCGGGCGCGAGCGGCCTCCCCGGCTTCGTGGCGCTGGCCAACAGCACCGCGGCCGACCGGGCCGCCGTCGACGCCGCGCTGACCATGGAGTGGTCCAACGGCCCGGTCGAGGGCCTCGTGCACAAGGCCAAGCTCCTCAAGCGCCAGGGCTACGGCCGCGCTGCGCTCCCACTCCTGCGCGCCCGCGTGCTGGTCGCCTGACCGCTGCAGCGCCCGGCACCGACGACACCTGGGCGTTGGTCCCACGAAATGCGCCAGAACC
>DASRFH010000084.1:0-49018 GCA_035651675.1 Chloroflexota bacterium
GGCATCGGCGGCTTCGCGGGGGCGTCGGCCATCGTGCTAGCTGCGCTTCGTCAGGACGACGTGCGTGGCGCCGGCCGTGGGAACATGCTCGGCGACCCGGTAGCCGAGCTCGGGCAGGTTGATCCCGGCGAGGAGATGCTCTCCGGATCCGAGGAGGATCGGAGCGACGGCGAGGTGGATCTCGTCTACCAGAGCCTCCCTCAGGTACTGGCGGACCGTTCCGACGCCGCCGCCGATCCGCACGTCCCCTCCGCCGGCGGCCTCCACGGCGCGCTGCAACGCCGCGTGGATCCCGTCGGTGACGAAGTGGAAGGTCGTTCCGCCCTCCATCGGGATCGGCGCCCGCGGGTGGTGGGTCAGCACGAAGACCGGCGCGTGGTACGGCGGGTCGTCGCCCCACCACCCCTTCCAGCCGTCGTCGGGCCACAGGCCTCGGGACGGCGCGAACATGTTGCGCCCCAGGATCCAGGCCCCGACGTTTTGGAACCCGCGCCGCGTGAGCTCGTCCTCGAGACCGGTCGTGCCGCCCTCGTTCCCCAGCATCTGTTGGAACGTCCGGGTTGGGATCATCCACCCGTGCAGCTCTTCGCCGCCGACGCCGAGCGGGTTCTCGAGACTCTGGTCGGGCCCGGCGCCGTAGCCGTCGAGGGATATGCTGAAGGCGTGGACGCGGACCTTGGCCATTTCAGGCACTACGATATCATCCGACCCGGGTCGGTCCTCCGAAGAAGGAGAAGGAATGACGATCGCCAAGAACACGATCTGCCTGTGGTACGACAAGGACGCCGAAGCCGCGGCCCGCTTCTACGCGGCGACGTTCCCCGACAGCTGGGTGGGTGCCGTCCACCGCGCACCCGGCGACTACCCGTCCGGTCAGGCGGGCGACGTGCTGACGGTCGAATTCACCGTCGCCGGTATCTCCTGTCTCGGCCTCAACGGCGGGCCCGAGTTCAAGCACAACGAAGCCTTCTCGTTCCAGATCGCCACCGACGACCAGGAGGAGACCGATCGGTACTGGAACGCCATCGTCGGCAACGGGGGCCAGGAGAGTATGTGCGGCTGGTGCAAGGACCGCTGGGGCGTCTCCTGGCAGATCACGCCGCGCGTGCTGACGGAGGCGCTGGCCGCCGGCGGCGATGGAGCGAAGCGTGTGTTCCAGGCGATGATGGATATGAAGAAAATCGACGTCTCCGCGATCGAGGCGGCCCGGCGCGGCTGATCTCCTGCCCGGGCTCTGACCAAGCGTGCGAGTCGCCGCGCGAAACGCGGCGCGGAGGCCGGCGCAAGGGTAGCGACGCGATTTTGGGATCCGCGTCGCGCCACGTGTGGAGCGCGCCGATGATCCCGAGCACCAGGTTGAAGTAGCGACGCGATTTTGGGATCCGCGTCGCGCCACGTGGGCAGCCTTCGACGCCGCCGACCACGGCGCAAGGGTAGCGACGCGATGCTGGGGTCCGCGTCGGGGGCGCGTCCGCTGTCGACTGTCCCCGGCTACCCGAGCATCGTCCCCAGCATCGTGAGCGACAAGGTGTGGTCGGCGGCGGTGAAGCTCGTTCCCCGCTAAGCGCGGGCACCGAGCGGGACGCCGGGGCAGCGCCGCGACGAAGACGCGGCGCGCCTCGTCCTCGCGGGATTCCGTCGCCGGCAAGGTGACGGAGTCATCGAACGCCTCTGGCGCCCACCGGCGCGAGGATTGTGGATGTCACGGGCGTCCTGGGCTATTTCGACGAGCTCGTCACGCGGTCGGACGGCCGAGCGATGGACGTGGATTTTCCCGGATCGGCGGCGCTACTCAGGCCCGTTCCAGCCCCAGCGGGGCATCTTCAGCCCGGGGGCGACCGGCGACCCGGGCGCGGCGTAGCCGTCCACTTCGGCGGTGGCCCACGCCATGTAGGCGCGCAGCGCGCCGCGCAGCTCGGGGTCGTCCGGCAGGCCGGCGTCGTCGATCGCCTGGACGAAGCATGCGAGGAAGCGCTCGGCGAGGTCGCGCCCCGCGCCCGCGCCGGCGTGGATCGCCAGCATCGCCGAGTGGCCGCCGCACAGCGCGGCGTAGCGCGGCGGGCCGCCGAACACCTCTGCCCAGTACCAGGCCAGGCGCTCGACGTGCTGGGGGTGGCCCGGGTGCGAGAACGGGTGGCTCAGCACCGGGTCCGCCAGGCAGCGCCGGTGGTGCGCGTCCGCCAGTGCAAGGAACGCCGCGTCGCCGCCCGCGGCTTCGTAGATCGACGGTTTCGCCATGGGTGGCAGTTTCACGCATCCTGGGTTAGGAACGAGCGTCGATTTCGGGCCCGCTCGTTTGTATTGGAGGTGAGTCGGCACCCGACCGGCGCCGGCGCGCGAAGGAGGAACCCCCGAAGGAGGAACCCCATGAAGCAGTACCTGCTCAGCGTCTACCAGCCGGACGGGCCGCCGCCGTCGCCCGAGCGGCTCGGCCCGATCATGAAGAAGGTCGCGGCCTGGCGCGACGAGCTGAAGGCGGCCGGCGCCTGGGTCTTCGCCGCCGGGCTGCACCCGCCGAGCACCGCCACGGTCGTGCGCGTGCGCGACGGCGAGGCGCTCCTGACCGACGGCCCGTACGCCGAGGGCAAGGAGCACGTCGGCGGCTTCACGGTGATCAGCGCGCCCGACCTCGACGCGGCGCTCGACTGGGCGCGCAAGTTCGCCGAGGTCTGCCCGCTCCCGGTCGAGGTGCGCCCGCTGAACGGCGAGGCGGGCTGACGAGCGCCGAGCCGGATCGCCCCACCGCCGAGGCGATCGAGCGCGTCTTCCGCGAGCAGTACGGGCGGGCGGTCGCGGTCCTGGTCCGCTACGTCGGCGACCTCGACGCCGCCGAGGAGGCGGTCCAGGACGCCTTCGAGGCCGCCGTCCGGCACTGGCCGCGCGAGGGTGTCCCACCCAGCCCGGCCGGCTGGATCATCACGACCGCGCGCAACCGCGCGATCAACCGTCTGCGGCGCGAGAGCTCCCGCGCCGACCGCCAGGCCGCGGCCGCCCGCCTGCTGGCGATCGACGCGCCAGCCGACCCGTTCGCTCCGCCCGAGCCGGAGGGCGCCGTGCCCGACGACCGCCTGCGTCTGATCTTCACCTGCTGCCACCCGGCGCTCGCGACCAGCGCCCAGGTCGCGCTGACCCTGCGCCTGCTGGGCGGCCTGACCACCGCCGAGATCGCGCGCGCCTTCCTCGTGCCCGAGCCGACCATGGCCCAGCGGCTCGTGCGCGCCAAGGGCAAGATCCGCGACGCGGGGATCCCCTACCGCGTGCCCGACGAAGCCGACCTCCCCAGCCGCCTGCGCGCCGTGCTCGCCGTGGTCTACCTAATCTTCAACGAGGGCCACACCGCCAGCGCCGGCGACCGGCTCGTCCGCGCCGAGCTGTGCGCCGAGGCGATCCGCCTGGGCCGCCTGCTCGCCCGGCTGATGCCGGACGAGCCGGAGGTGATGGGGCTGCTGGCGCTGATGCTGCTGCTCGAGTCCCGCCGCCAGGCCCGGACGGGCCCGAACGGCGAGCTCATCCCGCTGGCCGAGCAGGACCGCGCCCGCTGGGACCGCGCCCTGGTCGCCGAGGGCCAGGCGGTCGTCCGGCGCTGCCTCCGGCGCAACCAGCCCGGCCCGTACCAGATCCAGGCGGCGATCAACGCCGTCCACGCCGACGCGCCCTCCGCGGACGCGACCGACTGGCGCCAGATCGTCCAGCTCTACGACCAGCTCCTGGCGGCCACGCCCACGCCGGTCGTCGCGCTTAACCGCGCCGTCGCGGTGGCGGAGGTGGACGGGCCGGCCGCTGCGCTCGCGCTGGTCGACCGGCTCCCGCTCGAGGGCTACTACCTCTTCCACGCGATCCGCGCCGACCTGCTGCGGCGGCTGGGTCGCGCGCAGGAGGCGACCGCCGCGTACGACGCGGCGATGGCGCGGACGGAGAACAGCGCGGAGCGGGCCTTCCTGGCTCGGCGGAAGAACGAGGGCACCGCGGCGGGGTTCCAGCCGTGGCCCGGCGGGGGTTGACCTCGAGCGCACTCTAGCTTGTAGCGCCTCTCCGCCGCGCGACGTGGGCGCGACGGGAGGGGCTACCGATGGAACGTCGAACGCTGGGGTGCTCCGGCATCGACGTCTCGCCGATGGGGATTGGCTGCTGGGCGATCGGCGGCACCGGCTGGGCGGCGGTGCCGCCGACGACGAGTCGATCCGCGGCATCCGGAAGGCGATCGAGCTGGGCGTCACGCTCTTCGATACCGCCGACGCGTACAGCCCCGGACGCAGCGAGCGCGTGCTGGGGAAGCCCCTGGCTGGCCGCCGCCACCAGGTCGTCGTCGCCGCCACCAAGTTCGGGCACACGCCAGCGGGGCCGAACGCCGAGCCAGGCTACATCGGCTCGGCCTGCGAAGCCTCGCTCCGCCGGCTCAACGCCGACTACGCCGACCTCTACCAGCTCCACCTGGGCGACCGCGATCCGGGTGCACAGCGGATCGATCGATCGCTTGACGACAACCCTCAGACATATCAAGATATATCGTGATATGTCTGAGGAGGCGGGCGAGGTGTTCGGTGTGTTCCACCGCCGCGGCCATTGGCAGCGGCACCGCGGGTGGGGCCCGCGGCGCGGGTTCCCGTTCGAGGCGTTCGGCGCCGAGTGGGGGCAGCACTGGGGTCCGTTCGGCCGCGGCGGGCCGCGGGTCGACCGTGGGGACGTGAAGCTCCTGGTGCTGAGCGTGCTGCGCGACGGCCCCAAGCACGGCTACGAGGTGATGCGCGCGATCGAGCAGCGCACCGGCTCGTCCTACACGCCCAGCCCCGGCGTCATCTACCCGACGCTCCAGCTCCTGGAGGACATGGGCCACATCCAGGCGCGGGAGGGGGGCGAGCGCAAGGTCTACGAGCTGACCGAGGCCGGCCGCGCCTACCTCGACCAGAACCGCCAGGCCGAGCGGGACGCCTGGTCCCAGTTCGAGGGCCAGCCGTGGCAGGGGCTGTTCCCCAACCTCGGCAACTTCGGCACCGAGGAGGGGCGCCAGCTCCGCGACGAGCTGATCGAGCTCGGCCGCGTTCTGTTCGCCGGCGGCCGCATCTTCCGCGCCGAGCCGGCCCAGCTCACCCGTGTCCGCGACGCGCTCCGCACCGCGCGGCTCCAGATCGAGGCCGCCTTCCAGGAGTACGTGTAGGAGCGCGGTGCAACACTGCGTGCCCCGCCTGCGTCCCATCCGTAGAGGAGGGCTCTTCCTTATGACGACCTCGCCAACGCCGGCGCCAGCCGTCGACGAGCTGGTGCTCGAGCCGCCGCAGCCCGTCACCACGGTCAGCCCCGAGCAGGCGGCCAGCAGCCTGCGGATCGACGAAGCGACCGCCAAACGGATCGCCGCGGCCGTCGACGCCTACGTCGACTCGCTCGCGTCGCTCGAGCCGCAGTCGCCCGCGTTCGACCAGAAGGTCGCCTCGATCAGCCGCATGGGCAACGAGGAGATCCGGCGCTCGGCCGCGGCGTCCAGCCGGTTCCTCGACCGGCCGACCGCCGCGCTGCGCGAGGGCCCGCTCGCCCAGGGCTCGCAGGTCTCCCAGGCGCTGCTCTCGCTGCGCCAGCAGGTCGAAAGCCTCGACCCCTCGCGCCACCTCCACCAGCGGCGCGGCATTTTCCGCCGCGTCCCGTTCGGGAGCCAGGTCGGCGAGTACTTCCGCAGGTACCAGTCGGCGCAGACGCAGATCGAGGCGATCGTCGCCGGCCTCTACCGCGGCCAGGACGAGCTGCTGCGCGACAACGCCGCGCTCGAGCAGGAGAAGGCCCACCTCTGGGAGATGAAGGGCCGCCTCGAGCAGTACGTCTACATGGCGTCCCAGCTCGACGCGGCGCTCAGCCGCCGCGTCGCCGAAGTCGAGTCGACAGACCCCGAGAAGGCGCGCGCGCTCAAGGAGGACGCGCTCTTCTACATCCGCCAGAAGCGGCAGGACCTGCTCACCCAGCTCTCGGTCACCGTCCAGGGCTACCTGGCGCTCGACCTGATCCGCCGCAACAACCTCGAGCTGGTCAAGGGCGTCGAGCGCGCCACGACCACCACCGTTTCGGCGCTGCGCACCGCCGTCATCGCCGCGCTCGCGCTCGGCAACCAGCGGCTCGTGCTCGACCAGATCGGCGCGCTCAACACGACGACCGGCAACGTCGTCGAGTCGACGTCGCAGATGCTGCGGCAGCAGACGGCCGAGATCCAGCAGCAGGCCGCGAGCTCAACAGTCGACGTGGCGAAGCTGCAGGCCGCCTTCGACAACATCTACGCGACGATCGACGCGATCGACACGTTCAAGCTCGCCGCCCTGGACGGGATGAAGAAAACGATCGACGACCTGTCGAAACAGGTCGCCCGCGCCCAGCAGTACGTCGAGCGCGCCCGCGCCGCCGAGCTCGCCGAGGCGCGCACGAACAGCCTGGTTGGCGAGCTGTCGCTGCCGGCGAGCCAAGGGAGTTAGCGCGATGTGGTGGCTGATCGTGGTTCCGCTCGGATTCCTGTTCGTGCTGCTGCTGGCCGGGTTCGTGCTCGGCCTGCTGCTGCACGGCGCCTTCTGGCTGGGCGGTCTGCTCGTCCACCAGCTGCCATGGCTGCTGCTCCTGTTCGGCGCCTGGCTGCTCCTGCGCCCCGGCGGCCGCGGCCGCTACCACCGCGCCTGGTCGACGCCCTCGGGCTGGGCGCCGCCAGCGTCCGCCCCGTTCGCGGCGGCGGCGCCGTCAGGCGCCGCGCCCGCTGCCGGGGGGCCACCGGCGCCCGCGTCCGCGCCCGAGCCGCGGCCGAAGCCGAAGCGCGAGCTGCCGATCGACCTGCGCGTCAAGGTCGAGCAGATCCGCCACAAGGCCGACGTGCTGCTCGGCTACGCCGACCGCTTCCCGCCCTTCTCCCACGACCTGCACGTCGTCCGCCAGACCGCGGCCGACTACCTGCCGCGCACCGTCGAGGCGTACCTCGCGCTGCCCGGCGACGACGACCCCGTGGTCGGCTCGGCCGGCAAGACCGCGCTCCAGGAGCTGCGCGAGCAGCTCGAGCTCCTCGACCGCAAGCTCGACGACATCGCCCAGGACCTCCAACGCCAGGACGTCGACCGCCTGCTCGCCAACCGCCGCTTCCTCGAGGAGCGCTTCCGCCCACAGCCGCCGGACGACTCCGAGGCGCCCGCGCCCTGAAGCGGCCGGCGCGGCCCCTCCAGCTGACTTCCCGCCTCCGTGTGGCGCCCCGCCGAGCCGGACCTCGAGGCGCTGGCCGTCGGCGCTGATGGCGCGGGATGAGGTCGCCCGCGCCGCCAGTCCCGGCGCGATCTCCGAGGCGCGCGATCGGGCGGAGCCTTGCGTGCGAGGCTGGAACGGCGTGGTGGGGCCGGGGTACGATGCGTGCGTGGCGGAGCTGACGAGAGACCAGGCGATCGCCGTGCTCGAGCAGGGCAACGCGATGCTGGGCGTCCTGTTCGCGCGGCTGTCGGACGCGTCGATCGAGCGGCCGCGGACGATCGGCGGCGGCGACTGGTCTGCCAAGGACCTGATGGGCCACGTCGCGTTCTGGGAGGAGCTGGCCGTCGACCTCCTCGCGGCGCAGCGCGAGCGGCGCCCGCCGCGCGTCGCCGCGATCGTCGGCCCCGGCGGCGTGGACCGGGCGAACGCCGAGGACCAGGCGCGCAGCGCGACCATGCCGCTCGCCGAGGTGCGAGCCCGGGCCGCGGCGGCGCACCGGGCACTCGTCGACGGGATCGCGGCGCTGGACGACGCCGCCTGGCAGGCCACGCCGGCCCACGGCGCCGACCGCGGTCGGTCGCTCGGGCGCATGCTCGGCAGCATCACCGGCGCACCCGACCGCCCCTTCGGCCACGCCTGGGCGCACCTGGCCGATCTCGAGGCGTACGTCGCGGCGGCCGCCGACGCCTGACGAGGACAGCGGCCACGCCGTGACGGGACCCGGCGGGCCGGCGCCGCCGGCCCGCCCTGGGTTCGTTCCTACCGGTTCGCCGCGCCGCTCCGAGGGTGGCCCGAAGCCACGCCCGCCCCCAGCGGTCCTGGCCGCTTCCCGCGTGGCCTGATAGGCGCCCGCGCACGATCGCCGCGCGGAACGACGCGCGGCGGCGTTCGTGGTGCAGCCACCGACCGCCGATCGGGGTCCCGGCGACCGGCCGGCCCTGGACCACGCCGCGACCGCGGCGTTGGCGGCGGCGGGGCGGCTGGCCAGCTTCATCGCGTGGGCGTCGAGCTCGGCGTCTTTCCGCGCTCGGCTGGTGGAGCGTGCCGCGTGCCGCGCCATGGAACCGCGAGGGCGCACCGCTCCTCGACCGGGGGCACCACCGCCGCTCGACCGGTGCGCCGCACAACGCCGGGGGAAAGGGCGCGATGGTCGAGAAGACGCAGCTGCCGGCGCCGCGGGACGGGCGGCTGGCCGCGGCCTGGCTCGCGGCCTTGTCGGCCCTCGGGACGGCTGGGGCCATCCTGGCCGTCCAGCCGCGCTTTCGGTGAACCCGCCCGAGGCGGCCGGCGGGGCCGACGGTGGGGCCCTGTGGGACGCGGTCGGGCGCCTGGTGGGACGGACGTTGGCAACGCGGCGGCGGCGCGGCTTCCGGGTGGTCGCCGTGCGCGATGACCGGGTGCTCGTGTGCTGGACCGCGGACGAGGACCTGCGGCGGACGGTCCCGCGCCGGGTGGTCGAGGACGCCTGGGTGCGCGCCCGGGCGGGGCGGCCGCCGCGCGCCGGTCTGCCGTTGGGCTCGGTCGTGGCGGCGCTGGTCGAGGCGGCCGAGCAAGAACGCCGGGTCGGGGGCTGACTAGGTGGACAGTTGGACACTGCTGCTGGACCCGCGGGTGCTCGTGCTCGTGGGGTCCTGCGCGGCCATCGCCACCCTCATCGCCTCCTTCCCCCGCGGGCGGCGGGGTTGATCGTCTCGTCCGGGGCCAGGGCCAGCCGCGGGGCGGCGCCCGCGCCCGGCCGGTCCATCGGGGCCGCACGGGGAAGGCGCGGGACGCCGCCGGCCGGCGCAGGCCCGCCTCCACCGAACCGCAACCGCGGGCGTGCAGCATGGCGCGGCGGCCCAAACGGAGCGCGCGTGGAACGAGCCGAGCCCCCCGGCGCCGGGGACAGCGGGCGCGGCCCCCCGTGGGCGGCCGTGCGTGCCCTGGCCGGTCGGGTGCTGGTGACGCGCGTGCACCGCCCCTTCCGGGTGGTGGCGGTGCACGGCGACCGGGTGTTGGTCGCCTGGCTGACCGACGGCCGACGCTGGTCGGTGGCGCGCCGCTGGCTCGAGGAGGCGTGGGCGCGCAGGGTGACCGGGCGACCCGAGCCGCCCGGCGCGCCGGCCACGACCGTCGTCTCCGCGCTCCTGGACGCGGCCGACGAGGAGCTGCGCCGCCGGAGCTAGCGACCAGCCGGTGGCGTCGACGTCCGTCAAGCTAGCGATGCCGACGCCACCACACCGACCCGGCCGGGCAGCCCGACCCGAACACGTGGGGAACCGAGGTCGCTTAGGCTGCTGGCGTGATGCGATCATGCCTCCATGCCGGCTGACGACGCGCGCCCGCTCCTGATCGTCGACGGCGACAACCTCGCCCACCGCGCCTACCACTCGACCCCGAAATCGGTGACCGGCGCCGGCGGCGCGCCGATCAACGCGGTCGTCGGCTTCGTCAACATGCTCGTGGCCGTCTGGGCGAACGAGCGGCCGCGCGCGGTGTTCGTCGGCTGGGACACGCTCGGCGTCGAGACGTACCGCCACCAGCTCTGGCCCGGGTACCAGGCGGGGCGGGTCTTCGACCGCGAGATCGTCCAGCAGCTCGAGCTGCTGCCCGAGGTCTGCCGCGCGTTCGGCTTCGGGGTCGGCAAGCAGGCCGGTTACGAGGCCGACGACCTCATGGCCGCCGCCGCCAGGGCGGAGGTCGCGCGGGGCGGGAGTTGCCTGGTGCTGACCACCGACCGCGACACCTACCAGCTCGCCTCGGACCGGATCACGATCCTCGCCCCGCGGCGCGGCTCGCGCGAGCTGGCGCGCATCGGCCCGCGCGAGGTGGTCGAGCGGCTCGGCGTGCTGCCCGAGCAGGTGCCGGACTTCAAGGCGCTGAGCGGCGACAGCTCCGACAAGATCCCGGGGATCCGCGGCATCGGCCCGAAGTCGGCCGCCGCGCTGCTGCTCCAGCATGGCACACTCGACGGCGTGATCGAGCGGTGGACCAACCCACAGGACGTCGAGCTGGCGCTGAAGTTCCGTGAGGTGGCGCGCATGCGGCCCGACGTCCCGGTCGAGCTGCCCCCCTCCGGCCCGCCCGACTGGGTGGCCGGCGCGGCGGCGCTCCGCGCGCTCGGCGCCAATAACCTCGCCGAGCGCATCGCCGCGCTCGGCTGACAACTCGGCGAAAACCCGTCGTCGAGCGTGTCGATTTCCGGCGCCCTCGTTCGACGTCTAGCTGGGGACACCCAAACCACAGCGTAAGGAGACGGATCGATGCGTTTTATGGTGATCGTGAAGGCGAGCCCTGAGTCCGAGGCCGGCCAGATGCCCAGCCAGGAGCTGCTGGCGGCGATGGGCAGGTACAACGAGGAGCTCGCCAGGGCCGGCGTGATGCTGGCCGGCGACGGGCTGCACCCCTCGTCGAAGGGGGCGCGCGTCAGGTTCGAGGGTACCAGGCGCACCGTCATCGACGGCCCGTTCGCCGAGACGAAGGAGCTGGTCGCCGGCTACTGGATCTGGCAGTGCAAGTCGATGGACGAGGCGATCGAATGGCTGAAGCGCGCGCCGTTCGACGGCGGCGCCGAGGTCGAGCTGCGCCAGGTGTTCGAGCCGGACGACTTCGGCGCCGAGCTCACACCCGAGCTCCGCGAGCAGGAGAAGCGCGCCTGGGAGCTGGCGCAGAAGAACGCGCAGCGGTAGGAGGCAACGACGATGCGCTTCCTGACGATCTTCGGCGCGCCCGAGCGCGACGAGCCCCCCAGCATGGCGGAGATGGTCGCGATGGGTGAGCTCATCGACGAGATGGCGCGGAAGGGCGTGCTCGTCACGACCGAGGGGTGCAAACCGAGCGCGACCGGCGCCCGCGCCACGCGCCGGGGAGGCAGCGTGACCGTCACCGACGGGCCCTTCACCGAGGCGAAGGAGGTGGTCGGCGGCTTCGCGATCCTCGAGTGCGCCTCGAAGGACGAGGCGATCGCCTGGACCCGGCGCTTCATGGGGGTCGCCGGCGACGGCACCAGCGAGATCCGCGAGCTGTACGACGAGCCGGCCTACGACCGCGCCACCGGCATCAACCGTGCCGTACCAGAAGGCCAGCGGTAAGCAGGAGAGCGATGATGCGGTTCCTGTCGATCTACTCCGTCCCCGCGCCCAAGCACGACGCCCCGCCCACCCAGGCAGAGATGGACAAGATGGGCGCGCTCATCGAGCAGGCGATGAACGAGGGGTGGCTGCTCTCGACCGAGGGCTGCCTGCCGACCAGCCTCGGCGCGCGCGTCCGACGCACGGGCGGCACCGTCACCGTGACGGACGGACCGTTCGCCGAGGCGAAGGAGGTCGTGGGCGGCTTCGCGATCATCAAAGCGGACTCGAAGGAGCAGGCGATCGAGCTGACGAGGCGGTTCCTCGAGGTCGCCGGCGACGGCGTTTGCGAGCTGCGCCAGCTCTACGACGCGCCGGCGGTGTAGCCCTACAGCACCCGGCCCGGTGTTCGCCCACCCGGCCTTGGCCGTCGTTCCGGGCGGAGCGAGGGAACGCCGGCCGGCGCGCCCCGGCGTGCGCCCGGGCCGCCGGGCGGCGCTGCGGCCGAGATCCGCCGTCGTGCCTGCTCGCGATGACGTGACTGGGCCGACGTCCAAGGAGGGTGCGGGTGCGTTTCCTCGAACGCACCGCGGGTCGGGACCATAATCGGAGACCATGCCGGCCGCCGACGCGCGTGACACGCACCGCGCCATCGACGCCGTCTGGCGCATCGAGTCGGCGAAGCTGATCGCCAGCCTCGCGCGGCTCGCGCGCGGCGACGTCGGCCTGGCCGAGGACTGGGCGCAAGACGCGCTGATGGCCGCGCTGCAGCAGTGGCCCGCCCAGGGCATCCCCGACAACCCCGGCGCCTGGCTGATGGCGACGGCCAAGCGCCGGGCGATCGACTTTTTCCGCCGCAGCGCGATGGCCGAGCGGAAGCATGAGGAGCTCGGCCGCGAGCTCCAGATCCGCGAGGAGGCCGACGCGCCCGACGTCGAAGCGGCCGCCGACGACGACATCGGCGACGACCTCCTCCGCCTCGTCTTCACCGCCTGCCACCCGGTCCTCTCCACCGACGCGCGCGTCGCGCTGACGCTGCGGCTGCTGGGCGGGCTCACGACCGACGAGATCGCGCGGGCGTTCCTCGCGCCGGAGCCGACGATCGCCCAGCGGATCGTCCGGGCGAAGCGGACGCTGGCCGACGCCAGGGTGCCGTACGAAGTGCCGCGGCGCGCCGAGCTGGCCGAGCGGCTCGCCTCGGTGCTCGAGGTGATCTACCTGATCTTCAACGAGGGCTACGCGGCGACCGCCGGCGACGACTGGATGCGCCCGCGGCTGTGCGAGGACGCGCTGCGGCTCGGCCGCATCCTGGCCGGCTTGATGCCCGACGAGCCGGAGGTGCACGGCCTGGTCGCGCTGATGGAGATCCAGGCGTCGCGCGCGCGGGCGCGGGTCGGCCCGGGCGGCGAGCCGATCCTGCTGCTCGACCAGAACCGCGCGCGCTGGGATCAGCTCCTGATCCGGCGTGGGCTGGCCGCGCTCGCGCGCGCGGAGGAGCTGACCGAGGGCGCGCGCGGCCCCTACACGCTGCAGGCGGCGATCGCCGCCTGCCACGCCCGCGCCCGGACGGCCGAGGAGACCGACTGGGCGCGCATCGCCGCGCTCTACGGCGAGCTCGCCGAGCTGCTGCGCTCACCGGTCGTCGAGCTAAACCGCGCCGTCGCGGTGTCGATGGCGGATGGCCCGGCCGCCGGCCTCGCGCTCGTCGACCGGCTACTCGCCGAGCCGTCGCTCACGTCGTACCACTTGCTGCCGAGCGTGCGGGGCGACCTGCTCGACAAGCTCGGCCGCCACGCCGAGGCGCGCGCCGAGTTCGAGCGCGCCGCCTCGCTCACCCGCAACGCGCGCGAGCGCGATCTGCTGCTCGGGCGCGCCGCCAGGGCCGCCAGCTCGGCCCGGGACGCCGCCCCCTAGTCGCCGGTCGCGATGCCCCTCGAGCTCGCCGAGTGGTCCTCGATCAGCCGGCAGCTTCGCGCGAAACGGCTGATCGGATGACCGCACCGGCGGTATTTTACCAAGAGGCCATCTGGTACAGTATCGTGGCAGGTGTTCAGCCGTTATTGGAGCGGAGGACAATACAGGTGCCGGCGGTGAGCCTGCGCGGCCGCGCGGGCCGGTACGTGCGTCAACCGGCGGGCTACCGCGCGTTCGTGCGGGCACCGCTGCCGCCCGAGCCGCCGATCCGCGTCGACGGCGACATGCTCGCGCTCCTGTCTCGGGCTGACCAGGCGGTCGGGCGGCTCGACGGCGTCGCGCAGACGCTGCCCAATCCCGACCTCTTCGTCGCGATGTACGTGCGGCGCGAGGCCGTCCTCAGCTCGCAGATCGAAGGCACCCAGAGCACGCTCGAGGACCTGCTGGCCTTCGAGCTCGACCCGCGCGGCCTCGACGTGCCGCGCGACGTCGAGGAGGTCGTGAACTACGTCCGGGCGATGAACCACGGCCTCGAGCGCCTGACCCATCTTCCCCTGTCGCTCCGGCTCCTCCGAGAGATCCACGCCGAGCTGCTGACGGGCGTGCGCGGCGCCGACCGCCGGCCGGGCGAGTTCCGCACGACGCAGAACTGGATCGGCGCCAGCGGGGCCCGGTTGAACGAGGCGACGTTCGTCCCACCACCGGTGGGCGACATGCAGGCCGCGCTGGACGACTTCGAGCGCTTCCTCCACGATGGTGCCTTGCCGGCGTTGATCCACTGCGGCCTGGCGCACGCGCAGCTCGAGACGATCCACCCGTTCCTCGACGGCAACGGCCGCGTCGGCCGGCTGCTGATCACGTTCCTGCTCGTCCACCGCGGTGTGCTCCACCGTCCTCTCCTCTACCTGAGCCTCTACCTGGAGCGGCACCGCGCCGAGTACTACGACCGGCTGACCGCGGTCCGCGAAGACGGCGACTGGGAAGGCTGGCTCAAGTTCTTCCTGCGCGGCGTCGGGGCCACGGCCTGCGAGGCGACGGAGGCGGCCCGCCGGATCGTCGGCCTGCGTGAGCAGCACCGCGCGATCATCCAGGCGCGCGGTCTCGGCGTGAACGGCCTACGGCTGCTGGACTTGATGCTCCAGCGCCCCGTCCTGAACGTGAACCTGGTCAAGGACAACCTCGACGTCACCTTCCGTACCGCCGGGCGCCTGGTCGAGCAGGCCGAGCACGCGGGGCTGCTGCGCGAGATCACGAGCCATCGGCGCAACCGTCGCTTCGTCTACCAACAATACCTGGCACTGTTCGGACCGGCCGAGGACGCCGACGTCGAGCCGACGCCGCTCCAAACCACCGAAGCTAGCGGGACGGGCTGACGTGGGTGTGGCCATGGGTCACCCTCGTTCTTGGCGCACCCAACCGAGGGTGACTCAAACCGTTCGTGGACCCGCCACGTACCGCGCGCTGCGTCGAGCGCCGACCCCGGGCCGAAGCACAGCTCGAGCTTGGCGTCCTCGCGGCCCCCTCCTTCTGTCACGGACTCCAACGGGTCTCGCCGGCCCGGGTGGCCGATAGTTCGTCGCGCGGCCTGTCGATTCCGGGCCGTTCTGTTCGACGTGTAGGTGAGGGCCGGTACGGACCGGCCTACCAACGCGCAGGAGGCAGGAACGATGCGGAACAAGGCGACGTACGCGCTGTGGGCGGTCCAGGGGCTGCTGGCGCTGGTTTTCCTGGCGGCAGGCGGGATGAAGCTCGTTCTGCCAGCGGAGGTAATGCAGGCACAGATGCCGGTCGCGCTGCCGGTGCTGCTGGTCCGGGCGATCGGGGTGGCGGAGGTGCTCGGCGCGGCGGGGCTGGTCCTGCCGGGCCTGCTGCGCGTCCGCGTCGGCCTCACGCCGGTCGCGGCTGGCTGCCTGGTCGTCCACATGGCCGGCGCGACCGGCTTCACGATGGGCACGATGGGCCTCGCCACCGCCGTGATGCCGGCCGCCATCACGCTGCTCGCCGCGGCCCTCGCCTACGGCCGTCTGTACGTGGCGCCGCTGACCAACCGCGCCAGCGCCCGCCGCGTGGCGCTCCAGGCCGCGGTCTGACCAGTCCGGTCAGAGCCGCGGCCGGCTCCGGGCTGCCCCTACGTGGGACTGTTGGGCGTCGTGTCCCGTCCCCGTTTAGCCTCAATACGGTTCACTTATTAAGGTCGCTGATCGCGCGGTCCGGCCCCGCCCCCGTCCCCTCTCCCTCTGGGAGAGGGCCAGGGTGAGGGCGTCCCCCGCGGCCGCCGGTGCTTAGGTAACCGCATTGCGTTTAGCCCGGAGCCGATCGGCGAGCTCGCCGACGCTTACGCTCCGCCCGCTTGAAGCTCGGCGAGCAGCTCGGCGAGCCGATCCCAGCTCTCCGCCGCCCCATTCTCCATGCCGGACTGGAGCATGCCGTCGCGGTCCTCGACCGAGTCGAACCGGGACGTGACCGTGATCGTCGTCTTGCCGTCGTGCTCTTCGAACACCGCGGTCTCGACCGAGACGTGGCCGGGGAAAGCCTCGTACTCGAACGTGCGCACGAGCCTGGTCGGCGGCTCGACCTCGAGGAACTGGCCGCGGAAGGCGTGCGCGCCGCCGTCCGGCGTGCGGTGGACGAAGCGCCAACGGCCGCCCGGGCGGAGGTCCATGTCGAGCGCGTCGATCTCGTAGCGGCGCGGGCCGAGCCAGCGCGCGAGGTGCTCCGGCCTTGTGTACGCCTCCCAGACCAGCCGGCGCGGCGCGTCGAACGTGCGCGTCAGCACGATCTCGCGGTCGGACGGCAACGACAGTGTCATCTTGCCGACCTGGCGGGTGCTCTGGGCCACGGACTCACTGCTGGTCGCCATGCTCCTTCTCCTTGTGCTGAAGCTCGCGCAGGTACTCGTCCAGCCGGTCGAAGCGCTCCTCCCACGTCCGGCGGTAGCGCTCGATCCACTCGTCGACTCTCTTGAGCGGCGCCGGCTCGAGGCGGCACGGCCGCCACTGGGCACGACGCCCCTGGGTCACCAGGCCGGCCCGCTGGAGCACCTTGAGGTGCTTCGAGATCGCCGGCAGGCTCAGATCGAACGGCTCGGCGAGCTCGTTCACGGTCGCCTCGCCCCGCGCCAGCCGCGCCAGGATGGCACGCCGGGTCGGGTCGGCCAGCGCCGCGAACGTCTCGCTGAGCTCGTCCGTCGCCGTGCTGTACTTAGCCATTAAGTTAATTAACTCGATGGCACTATACCACCGCGCCTGCTTGCCGTCAAAACACCCGCAGGTCCGCTCGGCCCGATGTAATTCAAGAATACTATTGATAACTTGTCCAAAGTGCGGGCAGATCGAGCGGCGGTTCGAGGAGCTGCGTTCGCACCGCTCGACAGACCGCCGCTTATAGATGTAACATATCCGCATATCTTGATATTAGGTGCCGGTTGTCGTGGTCGCCGCGGTCGCGGGCGGGCTGGTCGTCCTGTGGCGACGCCGCCGGGGCGGTCTTGCGCGGCGGCCCTGGACGTGCTTCCGGCAGCCTGCTCGGAGGATCAACCATGGCCAAGAAGGCGTTCCGCATGCCCGTCGAGGGGATGACCTGCACCGACTGCGAGCAGCACGTCGTCCGCGCGCTCGAGGGCGCCAGCGCCGCCGACGCCACGGCGGACTTCCGCCGCGGCGAGGCGCGCTTCCGCGCCGCCGGGTCGGTCGAGCAGGAGACCCTGGCGAAAGCCGTCGAGGCGGCCGGTTACGAGCCGGGCCTGATCGAGGCCGCGACGCCGACCGACGCCGGGCAGCGGTTCCGGATGGCCGTCGGGGGGATGACCTGCGCGGACTGCGAGGGCCACGTCGCCGCGGCGCTCGGCCGCGCCGGCGCGAGCGCGGCGACCGCCGACTTCCGGCGGGGCGAGGCCCGCTTCACCGCGCCGGCGACCGTCGACCGCGCCGCGCTGGCCACGGCCGTCAAAGAAGCCGGCTACCAGCCCGGCGTCCTCGAGGCGGTCGAGCCCGCCCGGCGCGCCCAACGCGGCGGCGACGGTGCCGGGTACGACCTGGCGGTGATCGGTTCGGGCGGCGGGGCGATGGCGGCCGCGATCCGGGCGACCGAGCTCGGCGCCAGGGTGGTGATGGTCGAGCGCGGGACGCTGGGCGGCACCTGCGTCAACATCGGCTGCGTCCCCTCCAAGACGCTCCTGCGGGGCGGGGACGTGTACTACCAGGCTGGCCACCACTCCTTCGCCGGCGTCGAGACGCGCGCCGGCAAGGTCGACCTGGCAGCTTTGGTCGCCCAGAAGGACGAGCTGGTCCAGCGGCTGCGGCGCGAGAAGTACGAGGACCTGATCGCCGAGTACGGCTGGGAGGTCGTCCGCGGCGAGGCCTGCTTCGTCGACGACCGGACGCTGGAGGTCGACGGGCGGAGGATCCGCGCCAAGCACTACGTGGTCGCGACCGGCGCCAGCCCGGCCGTCCCACCCATCCCCGGCCTGGCCCCGAGCGACTACCTGACCAGCACGACCGCGCTCGAGCTCGCGCGCGTGCCCGAGCGGCTGGTCGTGGTCGGCTCGGGCTACATCGCGCTCGAGCTCGGCCAGCTCTTCCGCCACCTCGGCAGCGAGGTGACCCTGATGCAACGCAGCCCGCGCATCCTCAAGGAGTACGACCCGGAGATCGGCGAGGCCGTCCACGAGGTCCTGACCGAGCAGGGGATCGAGCTCGTGACCGGCGCCCGCTTCGAGCGGGTCGAAGGCGACGCCCGGGGCCGGCGCGTCCACGTCGAGGTGAGCGGGAAGGAGCGGACCGTCGAGGGGGACGAGCTGCTGGTCGCGACCGGGCGCACGCCGAACACGGCCGCCTTGCACCTCGACCGCGCCGGGGTGAAGACCGGCGACCGACGCGAGATCGTGGTCGACGATTTCGGCCGTACCTCGAACCCGCGCGTCTACGCGGCCGGCGACGTGACGCTCGGGCCGCAGTTCGTCTACGTGGCCGCCTACGAGGGCGCGCTGGCGGCCGAGAACGCGCTGAACGGCGCCGAGCGGCGGCTCGACCTGCGCGCCGTGCCGGGCGTCACCTTCACCAACCCGGCGATCGCGACGGTCGGCCTGACCGAGGCGCAGGCCAGGGCCGCCGGGCACCAGGTCAAGGCCTCGGTGCTGCCAGCCTCGGCCGTGCCGCGGGCGCTGGTCAACCGCGACACCCACGGCGTCTTCAAGATCGTGGCCGATTCGGAGACCGACCGGATCCTGGGGGTGCACGTCGTGGCCGAGAACGCCGGCGACGTGATCTACGCCGGGGTCCTTGCGGTGAAGTTCAACCTGACCGTGCGGGACCTGACGGAGACGCTGGCGCCCTACCTGACGATGAGCGAGGGGCTCAAGCTGGCCGCCCAGACCTTCGGGCGCGACGTCTCCAAGCTCTCCTGCTGCGCGGCCTGAGCGAGGACGACGGTGTGCTGCTGCTCAGTTCGGGTCCCGACGATCGTGGCGTGCGCCGCGTGCGGACGGCGGCAGACGGCCGGCGACTGGCGGGCCGCCGGGGCCTGGGAACAACGGCGCCCGAGGCCGGCGGCCGCGGCGTGGCGCCGCCTGCTGGACGCGCTCCGCGAGCCGACCACCACGGCCGTGGAACCAGCGCCGTGGCGCGGGCTCACGTCGCGAGCCGGGCGCCCCCGCAGGGGCGCGGCGCCGCGCTGGGTGCCGCTGGCCGCCGCGCTGGCACTCGCGGTGAGCGCGTGCTCGCAGACCGGCGGAGCGCGGCCGGCGAGCCAGGTCGTGGCGGTGCCGACGGCCGCCGCGGCGGTCGTGGTGTCGTCGGCGAGTCCCACGCTGGACGCCCCGACGCCCGCGCCCCCCGCGACCGCGCCGGCCGAGGACGCGCGCCTCGCCACCGCGACCGTGCCCGCGCCAACGGCCGCGCCACCCGCCGCCCCCACGGCGCCCGCCCAGCCAACGCCGACGGGGGTCCCCGGGACGGGCGCCCAATCCGAACCGCGTTCGACCGCCGCCAGCGGCGGGGTGGCCGCGCCCGCGACCGCCGCGCCGGCGAGCGCGATCACCCCGCGGGCCGCCGCCGCGAAGCCCCAGGCGACCGCGCCGTCGACCGCGGGCACCAGGCCGCCGCCGGGAACCCCCGCCGCGAAGTCGTCCGGTCCGCCGGCGCCCGACTTCGCCGTCCGGACGCTGGACGGGAAGACCTTCTCCCTCGCCGAGCAGCGCGGCAAGACCGTGGTGCTGCTGTTCACGGCCAGCGGCTGCGGCGAGTGCATCCCGGAGCTCCAGGCCCTCGCGCGGGTGCACGAAGAGTACGGCCCGCGCGGCGTCGAGATCCTGGCCCTGAGCGTCGATCCGCTCGACGACGCCGAGACGTTCATGCTGATGAAGCGCGCCGCCGGCCCCGGCGCCGACTACCACTGGGCGCTCGACGCCAAGAACGCGGTGACGCGCGCCTACGACGTGAAGGCGCTCGAAACCACGGTCATCGTCGACCCGGCCGGCCGGATCGCGTACCGCGACCAGGTTTCGACCACGTTCCCGATGTTCAAGCGCGAGCTCGACAAGATCCTCGGATAGGACACAGGAGGTCCCGCACATGCTTCGCACCCTCGGCGGCTACGTCCTCGGCGCCACGGCGCTCGTCGCCTGCCCCTGCCACCTCATCTTCACCGGTCCGCTGCTGCTCGGGCTGGTCGGCGGGACCTCGCTCGGCGCGTTCCTGGCCGACAGCCCGGGGCTCATGCTCGCCGCCGGTACCGGCTACTTCGTGCTGGCGATCCTCGGCGCCGTATGGCTACTGGGCCGGCGGTCCACCGCCGAGGCGTCCGCGGCCGAGGCCGGCACGGGGCGTGCCTCGGCGGGGAACGCCTGCTGCCCGCCGCTCGACGCCCGGCTGCCCGTCGGCGCCGGCCAGCGCGAGACGGCCAGCCGTGGCTAAGGACACAGCGCGCGGGCGCCGGGCCGGCGCGCGGGAGCAGGTCGCGGTCCCTGGCCGCGTGCCGCGCCCGCGCGAGGCGGTGGTCGGCTGACCCATGGCCGGGCTGCTCGATCTGCCGGTCGCCTACGCCTTCTCGGCCGGCATGGTCGCGACCGTCAACCCATGCGGGTTCGCCATGCTGCCGGCCTACGTGTCCTACCAGCTCGGCGCCCACGAGCCGGCCTACGACGCGCGCCCGCTCTGGTGGCGTGCCCTGCGGGCCCTCGGGCTGGGGCTCGTCGTCACGGCGGGTTTCGTGCTCCTGTTCGCGGCGGTCGGCGGGGTCGTGGCGCTGGGCGGGCGCGCCGTCGTCCGCGTCGTGCCGTTCGCCGCGCTCGCCATCGGCGTCGCGATGGTCCTGCTCGGCCTGGGCGTGCTGGCCGGGCGGACGCCGCACCTGGCTAGCTTCAGCCGGGTCCAGCTGCCCCGCGTCGCCGGGTGGCGGGGCGTGTTCCTGTTCGGGATCGGCTACGCGATCGCGTCGCTTTCGTGCACGCTGCCGATCTTCCTGGTGGTCGTCGGCAGCGCGATCGCGGCCGGCGGGGCCGCCCCGGCGCTGCTGATGTTCCTCGCCTACGGGCTCGGGATGGGCGTCGTCCTGGTCGCGGTGACGCTCGGGGCGGCGCTCTTCAAGGGCGCGGTCGCGCGCGGGCTGAAGCGGCTCGTGCCGCACGTCGAGCGGCTGAGCGCCGTCTTCCTGATCGGGGCCGGCGCGTACATCGTCTACTACTGGCTGGCCACCCTGCGCTGAGCGGCCCGCGACGCAACCGGAGGGGGAGCCGTGAACCACCGCCCGCCGCTCAAGAGCGTCGCCGCCTGGGGCGGCCTCGCCGGGGCCTTCACCCTCGCCTGCTTCGCGGGCGGCTGCTTCACCGACGCGTCGGCGCCGGCCACGCCCGCGGCGGTCTGGGGCGCCCCGGGCGCCGCGCCGGCGCTCCGCGGATTGGCGCTCGCCCGCCAGCCGGACGCGGACGCCGCGCCGCCCGCCGTGGGGGCCGCGGCGGGTGGGCCGGGCGACGCGGCTGCGGGCGGCCAGCCAGCCACCGACGTCGTCCTCGCCGACCTCGCCGGCCCACCGGTGCGCCTGGGCGACCTGCGCGGGCGGCCGGCCGTCGTCAACTTCTTCGCGAGCTGGTGCGGACCGTGCGCGGAGGAGGTCCCCGCGCTCGTGGCGGCCCGCGACCGGCACCGGGACGACGGGCTGCAGCTCGTCCTGGTGGACGCCGTCGAGGATCGCCAGACGGCTCAGGACTTCGCCGACCGTCTCGGCCTCCGCGACGTCCGCGTCCTGCTGGACGAGAGCGGGGCGGAGGCGGGCCCGGCCTACCGGGTTTCCGCCCTTGCAGCGGGTGGGCGGCCCGGCTGATCGGGCCGATCAGCGGATCACGCGCCGCGTGGGCGCGCCGACCGACCCACGGAGAGACCGGCGTGCGTCACCGCAGGAGGCGGTCGAGCTCCTGCGTGAGCGCCGGGTAGCGGATCGGACCGTCGCGGCGGACGGCGACGCGGCCGCCCGGCGCCAGGATCACCGTCGTGTCGAGCGCCTTGACGCCGAAGGCGCGCACCATCGCGCCGCCCTGGTCCATCGCCCAGTCGTAGTCGGCGTCCTTGATGCCGCGCGCGAACGCGCGCAGGTCGTCCGCCGTGTCCGACGGGTCGACGTCGACCGCCAGGATGGTCGGCGCGCGCGGCCCGTAGTCCTTCTTGACCTGGGCGAGCTCGCCAGCGGGGATCGCGCAGGACGAGCACCAGGCCGCCATGAAGTACAGCACCATCGGCTGGTCGCTCGGCCCCGGCGGCGTGAGGGTCTTGCCCTCGAGCGTCCGCACCCGGAAGGAAGGACCGCCTGCCGCCGCCCGGGCGACCGTTCCGCCCGCCGGCGCCTGCGCGCAGGCCGCCAGGACCAGCGCCGCCGCGAGCGCGCCGAGCAGGCTTTGCCTCACGCGAGCGCCGCCTCGATGGCGGCTTTGAGCGCCTCGTACGGCAGGGGACCGTCGCTCCGGAAGGCGATCTCGCCGCCCGGTCTGATCACGACCGTCGTGTCCAGCGCGGTCACCCCGAACGCCCGCGCGACCCGGCCACGGTCGTCGAGCGCCCACCGGAATCCGACACCGGGGACCGCCTGCGCGAACTCCCGTAGGTCGTCGGCCGAGTCGTAGGGGTTGACGTCGACCGCCACGACGGTCGGGGCGCGGTCGCCCAGCTCGCTCGTGACCCGGCCGAGGTCCTCGGCGACGACCGCGCAGTCGGTGCAGCCGGTGGCCATGAAGTACACCACCAGCGGCTTTTCCCCGTCGGCCGGCGGGCCGACGGCTTCGCCCTCGACGGTCGTGAGGGTGAAGGCGGGGACCGGCTGTCCGGCGGCGCGGAGCGGGAGCGCCGATGCCACGACCAGCAGGAACGCGCTCACGGCTGCGCGATACAGGCGGCTTGTCTTCACCGGCGCCTCCTCGGATGCCCGCGGCCGTGGTGCCCAGCCGGCCAGGCTCAGTAGCTCACATACATCCGTTTACTAGTATACGTTGCGCCGCGCGCTCGCGCACGTCGAAGGCCGCGGCTGGGAGGTCAGCGCCGACCAGCGGCGCCGTCGTCGCCTAGGCGAGCGGCGTCGACTCGGCCTTCGTGCTCGCCGTCGCACACGAGGTGCTGGGCGACCGCGCGATCCGCGTCACCGCGGTCTCTCGGTCGCCCGGCCGGGCCGTTGACGCCCGTGATTCACGTCGGCGCGCTTTCGGCTGATCCGGTCCCGGGGCACCGGCCGGCCCGCCCCTTCGGCGTCGATGACCTGGCACGAGAGGAGCTCGCGCGCGTGCTCGGCCATCAGGTCCTGCGCGATCCGCAGCAGCGCGCGGACGCGGTCGTCGGCCAGCCGGTAGTAGATGTTCCGACCCTCGCGCCGCGTGGCCACGTAGCCGCACCAGCGCAGGCAGGAGAGGTGGGTCGAGACGCGGCCCTGCGGGCTCCCGAGCAGCTCGACCAGCTCGGACACGTTCTTCTCGCCGTCGAGCAGCAGCTCGAGGATCAGCACGCGCGTGGGGTCGTCCATGCCGCGGAAGAAGCGGGCCATCACCCCGGCCCGCTGCCGCAGGCCCTCGGGAATCGCGCTGCGCGTCGCCGCCATCCCGCCTCCGACCGGCCACCAACCGTCCAGGAGTGTAGGTCATCACCTCCCGGGCCGCGGCGACCGCGCGACGCCCCACCGATTTCCGCGAACATGTGGCGTTCGCCCGCCAGGGACTCTACGTGAAGGAAGCAGATGACCAAAGAGCGCGTCCGCGTCGCCATCGTCGGGGCCGGCTGGGCTGGCAAGGCCCACGCCCGCTACTACCAGAAGGTCCCCTTCGTCGACGTCGTCGGCTGGGCCGACGTCGTCCCCGGCAAGGCGGCCGCCGCGGCCGCCGAGGTCGGCCTGCCGCACGTCCAGGCGTTCGAAGACCACCGGACGATGCTCGAGGCGCTCGAGCTCGACGGCGTCAGCGTCGCGACGTTCAACATGGGCCACCGCGCGCCGGCGGTCGACGCGCTGGCGGCCGGCAAGCACGTGCTGCTCGAGAAGCCGATGGCGGCGACGCTCGAGGACGCCCGCGCGATCATGCGCGCGTGGGAGGCGGCGAAGGACCGCATCCTGATGGTCGGCTTCCAGACCGACTTCTCGGCCGAGCACCAGGCCGCCAAGAAGATCGTCGACGCCGGCGCGCTCGGCGACGTCTACTACGCCGAGGCGGTGACCCACCGCCGCTGGGGGGTGCCGGGCGGCAACTTCGTCCGACGGGCGACGGCCGGCGCCGGCACGCTGGTCGACACCGGCGTCTACGCCATCCACACCGCGCTCTGGCTGATGGGCGACCCGACCCCCACGACCGTGACCGGCGTGACCGGCAGCCCGCTCGTCAAGCGCTTCAAGGGCGCCCAGCCGACCTTCGCCGGGCCGTGGACGGCCGACGACGTGGACGTCGAGGAGTTCGCGGTGGCGTTCGTCCGCTTCGCCAACGGCGCGGCGATGACGGTGAAGTCCACCTGGGCGGCCAACGCCGATTCGCTCGGCCGCTCGTTCTTCCTCGGCACCAAAGGCGGCCTGGCGCTGCGCCCGCTCGAGCTCTACGTCAACCAGCAGTACGGCGACCTGAACATGACGGCCACGCCGCAGAACGTGCCGGCTGCCGGCGACGACCGCGAGGCCGCCTGGACGGCGAAGATGACCAGGTTCGCCGAGGCCGTGCGCGACGGCAAACCCTCGCCGATCGATCCGCGCGGCGTCTTCCTGGTCAACGTGATCATGGAGGGCATCCTCGAGTCGGCCCGCCTCGGCTACGAAGTGAAGGTCGAGGCCGGCTACTGAGGCGGCGGCCAGAACCCGCCCGGACGTAGTAACCTGTGTGTACACAAGCGGGTGCTGGGATGCGATGCGTGAGATAGGGGTGCGAGCGCTGCGGCTCGAATTGAGCCGGGTGCTCGCCAGTGCCCAGGCGGGCGAGACGGTCGTCGTGACGCGTGCTGGCGTCCCCATCGCGCGGATCGGGCCGGTCAAGCCCCCCTTGCCCCCGACACTCCGGGCGCTCATCGACGACGGGCGAGCGACCTGGGAGGGTGTACACCCGCCGCTACCGGATCCGGCGCCGCTGGTCGGCACGGGACCCAGCGTCGCGGACCTGCTACTGGAGCAGCGCGGCAGTGGTGCTGTACCTCGACAGTAGCGCCGCGGTCAAGCTGTACGTCGCGGAGGTCGGCACTGCCAACGTGCGGGCCGCCGTAGCGGCCGACCCGGTGATCGTCACGGCGCGGATCACCTACGTCGAGATCGCCGCGGCGCTGGCGGCGGCCGCCCGCCTCGGCCGCATCGCGAGCATCGGCGCGGTGATGGGCGCCTTCCGAGCGCACTGGCCCGCGTACGTCGTCGTCGAGATCGACCGTGCGCTCGCCGAATCGGCCGCCGACCTCGCCGCGCGCCACGCGCTGCGCGGCTACGACGCGGTTCAGCTCGCCGCCGCGCTGGCCGTGGCCGGCGGCAACCCGGCGACCGTGCGCTTCGCCACGTTCGACGCGGCGCTCACCAGCGCTGCCGACGCGGAGGGACTCGATCGAGGCGTGTAGTCGTCGGCCGTGTCCATTGAAGATGCCGGGCCAGAAGCTTGTAGAATCTCGCCTCCAGGAGGGAGACCGGAGTTGTCGCCGCCCCGCGCGCTCTGCCTTGGCGCGGCCGCGCTGTTCGTCGTCGCTTCCATGGCGTGCGGCGGTGGGGGAGGCGGTGGCAGCTTCGCCAACAACGAGGTGCCGACCAACGTCGTCGGCAAGTCCGACACGTCGGGCATCTCGGCCGGCGCCGCCCTCCAGGCCCCCGACGCCGCCACGCCGACCGTCACCCGGACGCCCACCCCGGCGCCCAGCAAGTAAGTGGAGGAGAGAATAATGGAGCTGTCCGCCCGCACCGCCGGCGCGCGCCTGAACCGCCGCCGCCTGCTCAAGACGGCCGCGTTCGCGGCCGGGTCGCTCGCCAGCACGGCGTTCCTCGCCGCCTGCAGCACCCCCGCGCCGACCGCGACGACCGCCCCGGCCAAGCCGACCGAAGCGCCCAAGCCCGCGGCGACGACGGCTCCCGCGGCGACGACCGCTCCGGCCGCCACCAGCGCGCCGGCGGCCGCGACGAAGCCGGCCGCCGCTAGTCCGGCGGCGGCCGCGACCGGCGGCGCCACCCCCGCCGCGGCCGCCGCGCCGACCAAGCCGGCCTCGACCGCCAACGTCCAGCCGGAGAAGGGCTCGATCGCGCCGACGCCGCGCAACCAGACGCTGATCGTCGATCAGTCGCTCTTCACGATCTTCGACGGCTTCAACCCGTACATCCCCAACGGCGAGCAGTACCAGGCCGGGTTCCAGCAGTCCTGCAAGGAGCACCTCTTCTACGCCAACTACGCGGCCGGCAAGATCGAGCCGTGGCTGGCGCAGAGCTGGTCGTACAACCCGACCTTCACCGAGCTGACGCTCAAGCTGAACCCGAAGGTCAAGTGGAACGACGACAAGCCGTTCACCTCCGCGGACGTCAAGTTCACGCTGGAGATGATCCAGAAGAACACGGCGCTGCTCTACGGCGCCGACATCCGCAAGTTCATGGACAAGGTGACCGCGCCCGACCCGCAGACCGTCGTCGTCTCGCTCAAGACCGCCAACCCGCGCTTCCACTACATCTTCATCTGCGGCATCGTCCGTGGCTTCGAGACGGTGCCCGAGCACGTCTGGGGCAAGGTCGACCCGACCACCTTCCGCGACAACCCGCCGGTCCGCACCGGCCCGTACAAGCTGGACCGGGTCATCCCCGACCAGCTCATGTTCATCTGGAAGAAGAACCCGAACTACTGGAACAAGGACGTCATGGACCCCAAGCCCGAGTACGTCGTCTACCGGTCGGCGCCGGTGGTCGACTCGGCGGTGGAGGAGTTCAAGCGCGCCCAGACCGACCTGACGACCTCCTTCGACTACGCGCACATGAAGCAGATCAAGGACTCGTACCCGAACGCCTTGATCGAGACCGCGTTCCGCGACCCGTGCCCGCGCGCGATCTGGCCGAACTCCGACCCCTCGAAGGGGTTGCTCGCCGACCCGCGCGTCCACTGGGCGCTCTCGTACCTGATGGACCGCAAGAAGATCGGCGACTCGGTCTGGCTGATCCAGACGCCGCCCGCCCAGTACCCGTGGGCCGACTACAAGTCGAACGCGCGCTGGGAGAACAAGGAGATCGCCGACCAGTACGCCCTGACCTACAACCCGCAGAAGGCGGCCCAGCTCCTCGACGAGGCGGGCGCCAAAGCGGGGCCGGACGGCAAGCGCACCTTCCAGGGCAAGCCGATCTCCTGGGAGATCTCGACGCCAGCCGTGGTCGGCAACCCCGAATACCAGATCGGCGACCTGCTGGCGCAGGAGCTGAAGAAGCTCGGCATCGACGCGACGACCCGCTCCTACCAGAGCGCGATCTTCACGCAGAAGCGGAACAACGGCGACTTCGACATCATCTCCTACTGGCTCTGCGGCGTCTCCTTCGACCCGAACCAGCTCTACACGACGCTCGAGGCCGACAAAGCCGTGCCGATCGGGCAAACGGCCGTCCAGGGCAACGAAGTCCGCTTCATGGACAAGGAGTTCAACGACGTCGCCGTGAAGCTCGACTCGGCCGACCCGACCGACCCGAAGAACAAGGACCTGTTCGACAAGGCGCTTGGGCTCTTCTACAAGAACCTGCCGGCCATCCCGATCATCCAGACCACCTACCCGTCGCTCTCGAACACCACCTACTGGACCGGCTGGCCGACCGACGACAACCTCTACCAGGTCCCACTGAACTGGTGGGGCCAGTTCCTGTTCGTGATCGGCAACCTCAAGCCCACGGGCAAGAGCTAGGAACAGCCAACAGTGCCAGGTCATCCCGAGCGGAGCGAGGGATCTCGGCTGTGTCGACGACCGCCGGCATCGGCGGCGTGCATGACGGTCGAGGTTCTTCGCCGCTACGCTCCTGGGAATGACACAGCACCGCTCGGAGTGACGATCAACCGCTGATGGCCTCAGCCGCGATAACCGCCCCCGCCGAGACCCCGCGCGTCGGGGTCCGGCGGTGGCTGGCCGACCACCCCTACGCCGCCTACGCGATCCGCCGGACCGCGCTCTTCGTCCTCACGCTCTGGGGCGCGCTGACCGTCACGTTCCTCTTCTTCCACCTCATCCCCGGCGACCCGATCACCGCGTTCATCGCCACGCTGGAGCAGCAGAACATCTACGGGGTGGAGGCCGGCAAAGAGGCGATCGAGCATTACAAGGAGCTGTTCGGCCTCAACGGCAGCCTCTTCGACCAGTACGTCTTCTACCTGCGCCAGCTCCTGATCACGCGCGACCTGGGCCCGTCGCTGATCAACTTCCCGACGCCCGCCCAGGTGGCGATCTACCGCGCGCTGCCGTGGACGATCGGGCTGCTCGGCCTCTCGGTGATCATCAGCTGGGTGTTCGGCGTGGCGCTCGGCGCGTTCGCCGGCCTGCGGCGGAACACCGCCGCCTCGCAGTGGCTGACGAACGTCGCGATCTCGCTCTCGCACGTGCCGAACTACCTGATCGCGGTGATCCTGGTCTTCATCTTCGCCTACCGGCTGGCCTGGTTCCCGCCGACAGCGGCCTACGACCCGCACTACGAAAAGGCGTTCACGCTCGAGTTCATCGGCAGCGTGATCCAGCACGGCTTCCTGCCGGCGCTCTCGCTCGTGATCGTCTTCACCTGCCGTGACCTGCTCTCGACCCGCACGCTGATCGTGCCCACGCTCGGCGACGACTACCTGACGTTCGCCGAGGCGAAGGGGCTGCGGCGCGGCCACGTCATCCGGCAGTACGCGCTGCGCAACTGCTACCTGCCGCTGATCACCGGCATCGCGATCCAGCTCGGCTTCGTCGTCAGCGGCAACGTGATCGTCGAGAACATCTTCAACTACCCCGGCATCGGCAACCTGCTCGTCCAGGCGATCAGGACGCTCGACTACAACACGATCCAGGGCGTCGTGGCGATGATCACGTTCATGGTGCTGCTCGCGAACCTGGTCATCGACCTCGCGCTGCCGTTCCTCGACCCGCGCGTGAAGTACTGGCGCTAGGGAGCGGACGGTGCCCCGGGGGTTCGTCTCGCTCTGGCGCTCGAGCGGCAAGGTCCGCTTCGGGCTCACCGTGATCGTCGCGATGGTCGTGCTGGCGCTCCTCTCCGAGCCGATCGCGGCGCGCATCGGCAACGGCAAGGATCCGCTCGAGATCACCGCCTACCAGCCGTGGTTGGTGCCGAGCGCGGCGCACCCCCTCGGGACCGACCGCTACGGGCGCGACCTGCTGGCGATGACCGTCAAGGGGCTCGCCTCGTCGCTGGAGGTCGGCGTCATCGCGGGCATCTGCGCCACGGTCTTCGGCATCGTCGTCGGCTTCGTGGCCGGCTACAAGGGCGGCTGGATCGACTCGACGCTCGCGACGATCACCGACATGTTCCTGGTCGTGCCGACGCTGCCGATCCTGCTGACGATGTCGGCCTACATGCGGAACATCACGCTCTTCCACGTCGCCGTGATCATCGGCGCCTTCGCCTGGCCGTTCGCGGCGCGGACGCTGCGCTCGCAGGTGCTGACGCTGCGCAGCCGGCCGTACGTCGACCTGGCGCGCACGACGAAGATGAACGACGTCGAGATCATCTTCCAGGAGCTGGTGCCGAACCTGCTGCCGTACATCGGCGTCGGCTTCGCGACTTCGACGCTCGGCGCGATCTTCGCGCTGGTCGGCATCGAGGTCATCGGCTTCGGCCCGACCGACGTGATCGACCTGGGGATGATGGTGAACTGGGCGATCACCTGGGGCGCGCTCAGCCTCGGCGCCTGGCCGATCTTCGTCGCGCCGATCTTCGTGCTGTCGCTGCTGCTCCTGGCGATCCTGCTCGTCAACATCGGGCTCGAGGAGACCTACAACCCCCGCCTGCGGCAGGTCGCGGGTGCCTGAGCCGCTGCTCGAGATCGAGGGCCTGCGGGTCTACTACCGCACGGTCCGGGGCGAGTCGCGCGCGGTCGACGGATTGGACCTGGTAGTCAACCGCGGCGAGATCCTCGGCCTGGCCGGCGAGTCCGGCTCCGGCAAAACGACGATGACCGCCGCGCTGCTGCGCCTCGTCCGGCCGCCCGGCTACATCGCCGGCGGCGCGATCCGCTTCCTCCCGTCGGGCGGCAGGCCGGTGGACCTGCTCTCGGTGCCGGACGGCGAGCTGCGGCGGCTGCGCTGGCGGCACATCTCGTACGTGCCACAGGGCTCGATGAACTCGCTCAACCCGGTGATGCGGGTCGAGGACCAGTTCGCCGACGCGATCCAGCACCACGTCGACGTCGACCGGGCCGAGGTCAAGCGCATGGTACCGGAGCTGCTGCGCCAGGTGGGGCTCGAGCCGCGCGTCGCGCGCATGTACCCGCACGAGCTCTCCGGCGGGATGAAGCAGCGCGTCGTCATCGCGATGGCGATCGCGCTCAAGCCCGACCTGGTCGTCGCCGACGAGCCGACCACCGCGCTCGACGTGAACGTCCAGCGCATGATCATCGAGACGCTCGCCGACCTGCGCGACCGGCTGAAGATGACGCTGATCGTCGTGACGCACGACATGGCGGTGCACGCCGAGCTGGTGGACCGGGTCGCCGTGATGTACGCCGGGAACGTCGTCGAGGTGGGCGAGGTGCGGCAGATCTTCAAGAACCCGCGCCACCCGTACACCCAGGCGCTGATCGGCTCGATCCCGAAGGTGGGCGGCGAGCGCGCGCGGCTCGACGGCATCGCCGGCAACGCGCCCAGCCCGATCAACTGGCCGAGCGGCTGCCGCTTCCACCCGCGCTGCCCGCACGTTATGCCGATCTGCTCGGCCGAGATGCCGGCCTTGCTCCCCTTGCGGGGCGCGCCCGAGCGCGAGCGGCCGCTCGTCGCCTGCCACCTCTACACCCGCGAAGCCGTGCCCGCCGCCCCGTCTCCCACCGGAAGAGGGCCGCGGTGAGGACCCGGTTGCCGCACGCGGCCGGCTCGAACCGGCGAGGACGGAGCTCAGGTCTTCTCCCGCTCCCGGTGGGAAGGACGACGGTGTGGCCGTGACTCCGTCCGCCAAGAACGTCGAGCTCGCCGCCCTCCGCCAGGTCTTCCGCGGCGGCGGCGGCAGCACGACCGCGGTCGACGACGTCTCGTTCACGCTCACGGCCGACCCGCCGCAGATCGTCAGCCTGGTCGGCGAGAGCGGCAGCGGCAAGAGCACGATCGCGCGCTCGATCCTCGGGCTCCAGCCGCCGACCGCCGGGCGGGTCGCCTACTGCGGCAAAGACGTCTACCACCTGACCCGCGCCGAGTACGACGCCTACCGGCGCGACGTCCAGCCCGTGTTCCAGGACCCGTACGGCATCTTCAACCCGTTCTACCGGGTCGACCGCGTCTTCTGGCGCGCGATCGAGAAGTTCGAGCTGGCCAGGTCGAAGGCGGACGGTCTGCGGCTCATCGAGGAATCGCTCGACGCGGTGGGCCTGCGGTCGCTCGACGTGCTCGGCCGCTACCCGCACCAGCTTTCGGGTGGTCAGCGCCAGCGCGTGATGCTCGCGCGCGTGCACATGCTGCGGCCGAGCTTCATCGTCGCCGACGAGCCGGTCTCGATGCTCGATGCGGCGGTGCGCGTGCTGTTCCTGAACGTGCTGCTCGACTTCAAGCAGAAGTACGGGATGACGACGCTCTTCATCACCCACGACCTCTCGACCGCTTACTACCTGGGCGGCGAGATCATGGTCATGTCGCTCGGCCGGATCGTCGAGCGGGGCCAGGTCGAGGACGTGATGTCGAACCCCGCCCACCCGTACACGCGCCAGCTCCTCTCGTCGGTGCCGCTGCCCGACCCCGACCAGCGCTGGCAGAACCGCATCCAGGTCGCCGAGGCCACGCCGCCGGCGCGCGCCGCGACGCGCGACCGCTGCCTCTTCGCCGAGCGCTGCCCGTACGTGATGGAGCGCTGCTGGGCTGAGCGGCCGCCGACGCTGCCCGCCCACGAGGGCCAGTCCGCCGCCTGCTTCCTCTTCGACCCGTCCGTCGCACCGCCCGACGGCGCGGCCAGCCCCGCCGCGGAGGCCGCCCGCCGATGAGCCGCGCGTTGTTGTTCGTCGCGATCGTGGTCGTCGTCGCCCTCGCCGCCGTCGCGGCGGTCGCCTCGGGCGCCGTCACCGCTGCGGGCGCGCCACCGCCGCGCCCGACCGTCGCCGCCGCCCAGCCGGCGGAGCCGCCCACGCCGACGATCGACCTCCAGCGCGCCATGCTCGAGCAGCAGAGCATGGAGAGCGAGATGTGCGACTGCAAACGGTAGGTGGCTAGCCGGCTCGGCGCGTCTGGCGCGCCAATTCCGTGATCGGCCAGTTGGGGTCCTCGAGCGCTTCGTACACCGGTCGGCCCTCGCACTCGCGGGGCATGGGGATGCCGAGGAGGTAGGCGATCGTCGGCGCGATGTCCACGTGGCGCACCTGGCGCGGCAGTAGGCCGACCTGCCGTACGCCCGCGCCGCCCACCACGAACGTGCCGTGCTGGCCGCCGATCCCGAGTCGAGCCGACGGGAGCTGCTTGCCGTGGGCACCGTCGAACTCCGGCTTCAACGCGTAGACGACGTCGCCGACCAGATCGCCCCAGAGGTTGACCATCTCGGCGTCGGCGCGCGTCAGCGCCAGCGCGAACGCCCGCTTGCCGGTCGCCGGATCGCGGTAGGCGAGTAGGGCGTCGACGATCTCCTCCTGCACCGCCGCGTAGTCGCACCGCGGCACGACGCCACCCGGCTCGCGTCCTTCGAGGTTCACGAACACATGGACGAGCCCGACCGGCACGGCGCGGCTGCGCCCGAGGTCGACCTCGCGCCGGCCGTTCGCGCCCTGGCGGTAGGCGAGCAGCCCGGCCTCGGCCAGTACGTCGGCGACGTCGACCGCCCGGTGCTGGCTGGGCGTGCCGCCGTGGTCGGAGACGACTAGCATGGCCGTCCGGTCGTCCATCAGCCCCATCAAGTCGCCGATCAGGCGGTCGATGCTTGCGAAGGTGCGGACGACGCCCCGGTAGCAGCGCTCGATTACCGGCTCGGGCGCGCCGCTGACCGCGTCGGCCAGGCTCAGGAAGAAGTGGTTGCAGTAGTCCGAGGCATGCGTCTCGACGAGCAGCAGGTCCCACGGGCGGGTGGTCGCGAGGTGCGTCGCGGTCCTGGCGAGCTGGCTGTGGTGGTAATCGAGCAGCTCGAAGTAGGTGTCGTCGTCGATCACGCCGAGCGCGTCGCGAGCCGGGTTCTGGAGGAACGGCCCGGCGTGTTCGAGGATCTCACCGGCGACCTCCGCCGGTACGGTGTACCCCTCGATCGGCCAGATCTGCGGCACGAACACCTCAACCCGGTCGGCGGTCGGCGTGAGCGCGACCAACTTCCAGCGCACGTGGCCCTCGACAGGAACGCCGTCGATCTCGAAGCTCTCGCGCAGCCAGGCGCTCCACTCGCCCACCCCGAGCGTTGCGAGTGGCGCGGCCGCGTCGCGGTCGCGGCAGACCAACAGCCGGTCGTAGCCTTCGCCGCCGCTCGCGACGACCAGGCCGTGGAAAGGCTTCGGTGTGCCCTGCTTGCCGCGGGCCATGTCGTCGCGGCCTCGGTGGAGCGGCTTGATCGTCAAGACCAGCTCGAGCGGCGGCCGGCTCGAGGTCGGCAAGTTGCGCCAGCCCTCGGCCGGGCGCGACTGGACGGGGTCGACGTCGGCGACCGTCTGGAGCGCGCTCGGGTCGAGCGTCTCGGGGTCGCGCTGGAGCTCGAGCGCGCGCCGCTGGAGCTTGCCGGAGACGAACAGGTGGTAGCCGGCGATCTGGTGATGGTTGGAGACGCCAGGGCCAGTGCCCTCGACCTGGACGCCGCGCGTGACGGTCGGCGGCCAGCTCATCTCCTGCTTGACGAGGATCGGCGTCTTACCGGCGCGCTCGACCGTGTTCCAGATGTACTCGGCTCGGCAGAGCCGCGTGTTGATGCCCCAGACCGTCTCGTCGAGCGGGCGGCCGAGCGCGCGGATGTTGAAGTCCATCACGCCGTGGGTGCCCGGCCAGGCGCCGGTGTGGATCGCCGTCCAGCCGGGCGGCGTGAGCGTCGGGAAGACGCCGACGACCGGCCGGTAACCGCCCCTGTCGCGCAGCCGGGCCAGGTTCGGCATATGGCCCTCGTCCACCATGCGGCCGACCAGCTCCATGCTGGCGCCATCGAGGCCAAAGAAGATCACGCGGCTCGCCGGGCTTGCCATGAGTTCCCCTCCTCGCTTAGCTACACGGCCGGCGCGGCCCGCTCGGGCGACGCCTCGGCCGCGAACGTGTCCCCGTGGAAGAAGGCCGCCGGGTCGGCGTAGAAGGCCCGCAGCGCCAGGCTGGCCGCGCCGACCACCGCCAGATCACGCCCCAGCCCGGTGAGCTCGAGCCGCACCGGCACCGGCCGCGCGTTGCGCGTCTCGGCGGCGACCGTCTCGCGGATCGCGCGTAGCACCGGCTCGGGCACGCGGTTCACCAGCCCGGCCAGGACGACCATGCCGGGGTCGAGCAGCCAGACGACGTCGGCGATCGCCCGGCCGAGGTGTCGGCCGGCCTCGATCAACGTCTCGGCCAGCGCCGGGTCGCGCTGGGCGGCGGCCAGGAACTGGTCGAACGTGACCACCGACTGCCAGCCGCGCGCCCGGGCGAGCCGGGCCAGCGCCCGGCCCGAGGCGACCGTGTCGAGGCAGCCGCGCCGGCCGCAGTCGCACGGCTCGCCGCCGGGCACCGCCGTGACGTGGCCAAACTGGCCGGCTCTGACGGCCGCGCCCTCCTGTACCTGGCCGGCGCTAACCGTCGCCAACCCCAGCGTGGAGCCGACCCAGACCAGCACGAGGTCTCGTTCCTCGCGTCCCGAGCCGAGCCACGCCTCGGCCTGGGCCATGGCGCGCACGTGGTCGTCGGCGACGACCGGCAGCCCGAGGCGAGCCTCCAACGCCAGCCGGAACGGCTGGTGGCCGGGGTTGCTGGCGCCGAACGGCGCCAGCCCGTGGCCGGCCACCCGGTCGGCCACGCCGACCACCCCCATGCCGACGCCAACGATCCGCCCGCGCGGCACCCCGCGCTCGGCCAGCAGCGCCTCGACGGCCCGGGCGGTGCGCTCCAGCAATCCCTCGATCGGGGCACGGTCGCGCCGGAAGAAGCTGGTGCGCGCGATCATGCGGCCGCGCCCGTCGACGATGGCCAGCTCGATCTCGTTGATGCCGAAGTGCAGGCCGACCGCGTGGACGCCGCCAGCGGCCAGGTCGAGCAGCCGGCGCCGCCGGCCGCCCCGGTCGCCGCCGGCCGGCGCGGAGCCGACCTCAGCCAGCACGCCACGGGCGACCAACTCGCCAACGATCTGGCTGACCGAGGCCGGCGTCAACCCGCTCAGTCGGGCCAGCTCGCGGCGAGAGACCGGTCCGTCCCGCTCGACCAGCCGGAGCAGGACGCTTAGGTTGTCGCGCCGGACCGCCCGCTGGTCGCGCCCTGTCAGCATCGCTCTGCCCCCTGCGCCGCGCCCGTCACGCCGGGGGTGCCTTCTTCTGTGGACGTTTCGCCGCGGCGGCGACCCGGCGAACGTGCACCGGCTCGTGCCCCTCTGGCCGTCGCATTGGGTCGGTACAGAAACTGGTCACACCCGTCACGCCCGGATGCGGTCGCCCTCACGGTATTTCAAGAACTCGGGCGGCGTGGGCGTTCCGTGGACGAACGGCGGGCCGGCCGCGAGCACCGCCTCGGCGCCGCCGGCCGCGTCGATCATCGACCGCTGGTGCGCCTTCGCGGCGGCGTCAGCAGCCTCGGGATCGACGATCGTTCGCAGCTCGTGCTCGTAAGCGCGGCACGTCTCGGCGTAGGCGGGGTCCTCGGCCAGGTTGGTCGTCTCGTGCGGGTCGCGCTCGAGGTCGAAGAGCTGGTCCGGCAGCCCGACGTGCAGGACGTACTTGTAGCGGCCGCGCCGGAGCATGAACGCGCCGGTCGGCGAGCCGGCCGCGTGGTACTCGCTGAAGGCCGGCCGGTCGAGCGCTGCCTCGCCGCGCGCGATCGGCCAGAGCGAGCTACCCGGCAGGTCGGCTTCGGCCGCGGTCGCGTGGGCGCCGACCGCCTCGAGGATCGTCGGGAAGCTGTCGACCAGCGTGACGTTCTCGTCAACCACGGTTCCGCGCGGCAGGTCCGGCCCGGCCATTATGAAGGGGATCCCGACCGCGTCTTCGAACATGGTGCTCTTGCCCCAGAGCCCGTGCGCGCCGAGGCTCTCCCCGTGGTCGGTCGTGTAGACGATGCGGGTGCGATCAGCGAGCCCGGCCTCCTCGACCGCGCGGAGCACGCGGCCGACGTTGTGGTCGAGGAAGCTGCAGAGCGCGTAGTAGGTCGCGATCGTGCGGCGCAGCGTCGCCTCGTCATGCTGCTCGTCGGCCTCGTTGCGGTAGCGGTGGGCACGCATCGCCGGGTGCATCGACCAGGTCAGTTGCTGCCAGGTGGGCGGCAGGTCGATCTGGTCGAGCCGGTACATGTCGAAGAACTCTTGCGGCGCCTTCCACGGCGGGTGGGGGCAGACGAAGGAGACGAAGAGCACCCAGGGCCGGTCGTGCCGGCTGGCTTCGTCGTGCAGCCAGCGAACGGCGTGCTCGGCGACGGCCCGGTCGTAGTGGCTGTAGTCGGACTCGCCGGGGCCGGCGTTGACGATCCGGCGGCGGGCGCCGGGGACCCGCGGCATGGGGTCGCGGATCATGCCGAAGATGTCGCCCTCGCCCTTGTGGACGTGCATGGGGATGCGCTGGTCGGAGAAGCCGAGGTCGTCCTCGGTGCTGCGGTAGTGCAACTTGCCGATCGTGGTGACGTTGTGGCGCTGCGCCGTGAGCCGGTGGCCCCAGCTGGGGACGCGGCCGTCGTAGGGGGTACCGTTGTCCCAGTAGCCGATGTCGTGGACGTAGCGGCCGGTCGCGAAGCTGGCCCGGGCTGGGACGCAGATGGGGCAGTTGGTGTAGGCGTTGGCGAAGCGGACGCCACGGGCGGCCAGCGCGTCGAGGTTCGGCGTCTTGACGACCGGATGGCCGTAGCAGCTGAGCATCCGACGGTTGTGCTGGTCGGACATCACGTAGACGAGGTTCATCGGCTCCATGCGCGGCGCCTCCCAATGGTGTTGACCGATAGTTCGTAAACATAGTAAACAACCGCCAGGAGGAAAGTGATGAAGGCTCGGACGAGTCGCCGGCGTGTTCTCCGCGGGTTGGCGGGTGGGACGGCCACCCTCGTCTTGGGCACGGTGCTCATCGCGTGCGGACAGTCGACGCCGCCAACCGCCACCACAGCGGCGGCCACCAAGCCGGCCGGCGCGGCGGCGACCACGCCCACCGGCACCGCGCCCGCGGCCAAGCCGGCCAGCGCGGCGCCGGCGGCGACGCCGGCCAGCACCGGCGCGGCTAGCGTGCTCGACTGGACGACCGCCGACGCGGCCGCCGCGCGCAAGGAGGGCGAGGTCTCGCTGTACACGAGCCTCGATACCGCGATCGTCGACGCGGTCCTCAAACCGTTCCAGGAGCAGACTGGCGTCAAAGTCAACTACTACCGGACCGGCGCCCAGCCACTCGCCGCGAAGGTGCTCCAGGAGGCCGACGCCGGCAAGGTGATGGCCGAGGTGCTCGACGTCTCCGACGTCGCCTCGATCCTCACGATGCAGCAGCGCGGCCTGCTCGAGGCGTACAAGTCGAAGTGGCTCGAGAAGATCCCCGCCGACCTGCGCGACAAGGGCGACTCCTGGGCCGCCTGTCGCCTGACGCAGGGCTGCATCCAGTGGAACACCCAGAAGCTCGACGGGCCGGCGCCGAAGTCCTGGAAGGACCTGACCGATCCGCGCTTCCAGGGCAAGCTTTCCTTCTACGCCGACGCCGGCGGTCCCGGCCCGCGCTTCCTGGCGCTGGTCACCGCGTTCGGCTGGGACTGGCTCACCGCGGTCGGCAAGTTGAGCCCGATCTTCGTCGACTCGCCGCAGAACCTGACCGCGCTCATCGAGCGCGGCGAGCGGGTCGTCGGCTTCGACCAGAACGACAACATCGCCTGGCGCTCGAAGGACCAAGGCAAGCCGACCGATTTCGTGTTCCCTGCTGAGGGCGTGCCGACCGACCCGGGCGTGGTCGCGCTCATGAAGGGCGCCACCCACCCGCAGGCCGCGCGCATGCTCGTCGACTGGTGGATCAGCGAGCCCGGGCAGAAGCTGCTCGTCGCCGGCGGCAAGTACTCCTCGCACACCGACCTCGATCCGCCCAAGGGCATGCCGCCGCTGAAGGGGCAGAAGCTCCTGAGCTACGACTACCTCGACTGGCAGAAGAACCGCCAGGACATCGTCAAGCGCTTCGGCCAGGCGCTGAACGCGACCTGGTAGCCAGACGGGCGCCGAGCCAATGGAGACGAACGGCGCGCTAACGCAACCCCTGACCGCCCGGGGGGCGGCCGTGATCGTCGGCTGGCGCCAGCGGCTGCCGATTGAGAACGTCGTGCTCGGCCTAGCTGCGCTGGCGCTCCTGGTGCTTGTCGGCTACCCGCTCGTCTGGCTGGCACTCGGCAGCCTCGGCTTGCCTACCAAGCTCTCGCTCGCCCGCTACGCCGACATCGTCGGCGATCCGTCGTACCGCCAGCCGCTCGTCAACACCGTCGAGTTGGCCGCCGGGACGGCCGTGCTCTCGGTCCTGTTCGGCGTGCCGCTGGCCTGGTTGGTCGCGCGCACCGACGTGCCGGCCAAGCGGCTTATCCGGACGTGCACGGCGCTCGCCTACATCATCCCGCCTTACCTGACCGCGCTGGCCTACATCATCCTGGCAGGCCCGAACGCCGGCGTGCTGAACGCGCTGTTCGTCGCCGTGACGGGGGCGAAGGAAGGTCCGCTCAACGTCTTCTCGATGCCGGGCGTGATCGTGGTGATCTCGGTCCACGCCTTCGCGATCGTCTTCTTCTTCACCTACTCGGCGCTCCTCTCGGTCGACGCGACACAGGAGGAGGCCGCCTGGATCCTCGGCGCCGGCCGGCTCACGACGCTGCGCCGGATCACGCTGCCGCTGGTCGCGCCGGCGATCACGGCCGGCGCATTGTTGGCCGCGGTGATTTCGATGGCGCTCTTCGGCCCGCAGGCGTTCCTGGGGCTGCCCGGCCGACTGTTCTTCCTACCGACCCGCATCTTCTCGCTCTTCAGCCGCTACCCACCCGATACGGCCGGCGCCTCGGCATTGGCGTTCGCGCTGATCGTGCTCACCGCGCTCGGACTCGGGCTCCAGCGCTGGTACCTGGCCCGCCGCTCCTACGTGACGCTGGGCGGCAAGGCGTCGCGGCCGGCGCCGCTCGCGCTCGGCCGCTGGCGCTGGGTGGGTCTGGCGTACGCGCTGCTCGTGATCGGGTTCGCCGTGTTCATCCCGCTCTTCGTGCTCGTCTCGGCGGCGTTCAGCAAGAATTGGGTCGCCGGCCTCTCGCCGGAGAACCTGACGCTCGAGAACTTCCAGTACGCGCTGTTCCAGGAGCAGGTCACTCGGCGCGCGGTCGGCAATAGTCTGAAGTTGGCGGTCGCCGCGGCCACCGCCGCGACGCTGATCGGCGCGCTGGTCGCCTACCTCAACCGGCGCACGACCGCGCGAGGCCGGCAGTTCCTCGACTACCTGTCGATCCTGCCGCTCGGCCTGCCGGGCATCGTGCTGGCGGTCGGTATTATCCAGGCCTGGATCCGCCCGCCCCTCGTGCTGTACGGCACGATCTGGATCCTGCTGGTCTGCTACGTGGCTCGTTTCATACCGGTCGCGGTGCGTAGCGCCGACGCCTCACTGGCTCAGGTCGATCCCGCGCTCGAGGACGCGGCCCGGATCATCGGCGCCTCGTGGCTACAGACATTCCGGACGATCACGGCGCGGCTGATACGACCGGGCCTGTTGGTCGCCTGGCTGCTGGTCTTCATCCCGTCTATGGGCGAGCTGAGCGCGACGGTCCTGCTGTACTCGTCCGGCAACGAGACGCTCTCGGTCGCTCTCTACCGGCTCCAGGAGCTAGGACGGCTCGAGGTGGTCTCGGCGATCGCGGTGTTCACGGTCATCCTGACGCTGCTCGCCCTGGTCGTGGCGCAGCGCATCGCGGGCAAAGAGCTCGACGAGTTGGCGTCGGGTCGGTAGGGGGCACTATGGCAACGATCACGCTGCGCAACCTGACCAAGCGGTTCGGCGAGGTCACGGCGGTCGACGACGTGAGCCTGTCTGTCGCCGACTCGCACTTTGTCACGCTGCTCGGTCCGAGCGGCTGCGGCAAGACGACGACACTGCGCATCCTGGCCGGCTTCATCCGGCCGGACAGCGGCGAGGTGCGGGTCGACGGCGAGCTCTACTCCTCGCCCGGGCGGGCGCTACCGCCCGAGAAGCGGCAGATGGGCATGGTGTTCCAGAGCTACGCCGTCTGGCCGCACCTCACTGTCTTCGAGAACGTCGCGTTCGGGTTGCGGCTGCAGAAGCTGCCGGCCGAGGAGATCCGCCGGCGCGTCCACGGCGTGCTCGACCGCGTCGGGCTGGCCGACATGGGCGCCCGCTACCCGAACCAGCTCAGCGGTGGCCAGCAGCAGCGCGTCGCGCTGGCGCGCTCGATCGTCGTCGAGCCGAAGATCCTCCTGCTCGACGAGCCGCTCTCGAACCTCGACGCCAAGCTGCGCGAGCGCATGCGCACCGAGCTCAAGGATCTCCAGCGCGCGCTCGGCATTACGTTCGTCTACGTCACCCACGACCAGGCCGAGGCGCTAGCACTCTCCGACCGGATCGCGGTCTTCGACCGCGGGCGTGTCCTGCAATACGCCTCGCCACGCGAGGTGTATGAACACCCGGCCAACCGGGTCGTCGCCGATTTCATGGGCCAGGTGAATCTTCTCGACGGCGAGGTGGTCGAGCGCGCGCCCGAAGGGAACGTTGCGCGCGTTCGGGTCGGCGAGACGCTGACGTTGAGCGCGACCTCGCGCGAGCGGCTGGACATCGGCCGGCACGTCGCGGTCGTGATCCGACCAGAGGATGTGGTCGTCACGCGCGAGCACCCGGGCAAGCCAGCGAATGTGCTGCGCGCGGCGGTGCGTGACTCGGTGTTCCTCGGCAACGTGGTCGACTGCCGGCTGCGTGTCGACGGCCACGAGCTGCGCGCCCAGGTCGACCGCGGTGCGTTCCTGGCTACGGGCGACCAGGTGTACGTGCACGTCCAGCCCGACCACTGCCTCGCTTTAACCTGAGCCCGGCGCCGCGGCCGACCGAGGCTCACAGCTCAGCAGCGACGGGAGCAGCAACTCGACGCTCCGCGCCTTGCCGATCCTGCCGTACGACGAAGCAGCGGCTGGGTGGCACGCCATGGAGCGCGCTCGGCTCGCAGCTCATGGCCGGACGCTACCGTTCGTGGACGGCCAAATCGCCGCGATCGCCCAGACCAACAACCTTGTCCTCGTGACCGCGAACGCCGCCGACTTCCGCGACTTCGCGGGCCTAACGATCGAGGACTGGCGCTCCTAACGATTCGTCGCCTCAGGTCGTCGCCAGGCGCAGCAGGTAGTCGACCTGGCCGGTCGGGTTGTAGTTGTAGAGGTCGACGAGGTAGCGGCCGGCATCGCCGACCGGCAGCACGGCCGCGACGTTCGGCTGCTCGCCGACGCGCAGCCCGCTCATCGCGTAGACGGCGTCCATCCGCGGGCCGTAGACGCGGAAGCCGAAGCGGGCCAGGGCGGCCGGATCGTCCGGCGTGGCCTGGACGACGATTCGGCGCAGCGCCTCGCCGCCCGGGTAGTCGAACGCGGCGTAGGCGTGGGCGCCGGCGGGGTTCCCGGCCAGCGATCCGCTCACCGGCGCCGTCGTCACGTCGGTCGCGCCGGCGACGGCACCAGCCAGGTCCACATGCGCCGGCGCGACGGCCGGCGCGGCGAGCAGCGCGGCCGCGTTCGGGTCGGCGGGGGCCGGGACGACGACCAGCTCGCAGTCGTCGAGCAGGACGTCGTTGTGCTTGACCGCGAAGTCGGGCTGCGTGCGGACGAAGACGGTCACGCGGTCGCGCCGGGCCTGGGCGACGACCGCGAGCTGCGCCCAGCGGTCCATCGCCGCGTCGGCCGAGCTCCAGACGACGCGCGGGTCGAAGGCGTCGGTCCCGCCGTCCGGATCGATCCCAACCCAGCGGCGCTGGACGCCGTCCGACCTGCCGAACTGGTCGGCCTGGCTCGACCAGGAGAACAGCCAGGCCGAGAAGCGCAGCCATGCCCCGGGCGGTACCTGGACGGTCTGGTAGACGCCGCCGTTGTGGACCGACCAGAGCGTGAACCAGCGGTGCGCCTGGCTCCCGGAGCGCATCTGGCCGGCCCGGCCGGCCAGCACGCCGAACTCAGGCTCGGGCAGCCAGTAGCCGGGGTCGTCCTGGCCGCGGTGCTGGAACCAGCGCGACCAGTCGTTCGCGACCGAGCTCGAGATACCGGCGCGGTAGCTGCCGCCCTCGAAGCCGGGGTTGCGCAGCAGGTTGCCGGTGCCCGCCAGGGCCGGCGCGGACGGGGCAGCGGCTGGCGGCGCCCCGTAGAGCGTGCGCCCGGTCGCCCGGTAGGAATCGATCGTCGCCTGCGCGCGCGCCTGGAGCTCGGCGGCCGCCTGGGCGGCGCTAAGCTGCTTCTGGAGCAGCAGCGTCTGCACGCGCGCGATCTCGTCGCGCAGCCGCGGCCAGACCGGCGTGGGCAGATGGGCCGGTGCGTTGGTCCGCTCCAGCGTGTCGACGAGCGCGGCCCGGAAGAGGTGGCCGGCGAGCGCGCCCGGGTCGCGCATGGCGGTGCGCAGGCCGGCGATGTCGTACGAATTGCCCTGGATGAGCCCCTGCCCCTCCGGGCCGGCGACCCAGCGCAGCCAGTCCCAGGCGAGGTCGGCGTTCCGCGCCGCCCTGGGGATCGCCTGGAGCGCGCCGCCAGCCAGGCTGACCCGGTCCCACGGCGCCGACGGCCCGCCCGGCATCAGACTGAGCTGCACGTTACGTCCGGCGTCGCTGGCGGTCGGCGACGTCAGCCGGTCGAGGTACCAGTTCCCGCCGACCGCGAACGCCATCGAGCCGACCGCCAGCGCCGTCTCCTGGCCTGGTCCGGGCAGGTGGTGCGAGTAGGCGACGACCGGCTCCCACCCGCCGGCGGTCTGGTCGGTCGCGGCGACGGCGAAGTCGAGCGCCTCGACGACGGCAGGCGCGTCGAAGGCGGCGTGCGCACCTTCGGCGTCGAGCAGGGAAGCGCCGTTGGCGAGCGGGAAGAGCAGCGCCCATGGCACCTCGCCCCAGGCCGGCAGCCAGCCGGCGAGCGTCATGTCGCCGCCGGCGCGCCGGGTCACCTGCACCGCGGCGTCCCGCAGCGCCGCCCAGCTCGCCGGCTCGACGGCCGGGTCGAGGCCGGCCGCGCGCAGCAGCGGCTCGCTCCGGTAGAGCACGGTGCGCAGGTCGGGGTGGTGGGTGAGGGCGTGGACGTGGCCGGCCCAGGACGACTGCGCCGCCACGACGTCGGCGTAGTCGCCGAGCGCGATCCCGTCGCGCGCCATGCGGTCGTCGAGCACGGCGAGCAGCCCGCGGTCGGCGTAGGCAGGCAACATCTCGGCGAACACCAGCATCGCGTCGGGCACCCGTCCCGACGCGAACGCGGCGATCTGCTTCAGCTCGAGGTCGCCGCCGGGGACGACCGCCTGGCGGACGTCGACGTCTGGCCGCAGCTCCTTGTACCGCCTGGCGAGCGCGGCCATCGCCCGGGCGCCGCCGCTGTCGCCGTTCCAAGGGTGGAGCAGCTCGATCGACGCGGCCGCGGCCGCGCCCGGGGCGTCGACCGCGACGCGCCCGACGCCCAGGCACGCCGCCAGCACGCCGGCCGCGCTGGCGCGGAGCAGGGCCCGACGGGAGAGCGGTTTCATCCACCTACCTTAGGGACACGCCCTCGGCCCGTGCCACGGCCCCACGGCGATCCTCTCCGAGCGCGAGAGGAAACGCCGGATGGGCGGGCTCGTGGATATGATTACCGTGGCCCCACACGGGCAAAAGGGAGAGAGCAAAATGCGCAGCACACGGATCGATCGACGCGGCGTGCTCCGGTACATCGGGCTCGGCGCCGGCCTGGCAGTCGCCGCGCCGATCCTGGCCGCCTGCGGCGGCGCCGCATCGCCGACCGCCGCCCCCTCCAGCGCGGGCACGACGAGCGGCTCGGCGCCGGCGGCCGCGGCGACGAAGCCGGCCGCGGCGGCCACCAGCGCGCCCGCCGCCGGAGCCACCACCGCCCCCGCCGCGACCACCGCGCCAGCCGCGGGCGGCGCCGCGACCCCGGCCGCCGCGGCGACCACCGCCCCAGCCGCCGCGCCGGCGCCGGCCGCCGCGCCGGCCGTGACCGTCGGCAAGGGCGACTCGCAGATCGTCGTCTGGTCCGGCCAGATCGTCTCGCAGGACCAGAACGCGCCGGTCGGCAAGTGGGCGACCTGGATCCGCAACACGTTCGTCGAGAAGAACCCGAAGTACACCCTGAAGGTCGAGGACCACGGCTGGGACCAGGTGCTGCGCACCGGCCTGCTGACCGCCATCGCCGGCGGCACGGTCCCCGAGGTCACGACCGGCGAGGCGTTCGTCCACGAGTTCGCCGCGCTCGGCGCCTTCGTCCCGATCCCCGACCTGACCGACAAGACCTTCGCCTACGGCCCGATCGCCGGCTCGATCTACAAGGGCCAGATCTACGGTGTGCCCATCTACACCTCGCCCTTCGCGCTCGAGACGAACGTGCGCACGGCCAAGAAGGCGGGCCTCGATCCGACCAAGCCGCCCAAGACCTGGGACGAGCTGGTCGAGAACTCGACCAAGGCGTTCAACGCCGGCAAGAGCGACGGCTACGTCGGCTTCAACCTCTACGGACCGGCGCCGAACCGCATCTACGGCACGGTGCTGCGCACGATCCCCTGGATCAACCAGACCGGCAAGCCGCTCGGCGACGACGACGGCACCCAGGCGTTCTTCAACGCGCCCGAGCACGTGTCGGTCTACGAGTTCAGCCGCAAGCTGTTCAAGACGGCCGACCCCGGCAACACGTTCAGCGGCGACGAGGGCAAGCTCTACGCCTACCTCTGGCAGGATAAGGCGGTGTACCAGGCCTCGGCGATCTGGAACGTCTTCAACGCCCGCGATGCCAAGGCCGAGACGGTCTACCACCCGCTGCCGCGCCAGAAGGCCGAGGTGAGCGGCAACGTCACGCTCGGCAACGCCGTCTTCTCACCGCTCGCCAAGTCGAAGAACCGCGACGGCGCGGTCGCCTTCGTGAAGTTCATGGCCGAGCCCGAGACGCAGCTCCAGCTCGGCAACCTCTACGGCGCCCGGCTGCCGACCGTCGCCGAGGTGCTCAAGCGGCCCGACCTGGAGAAGCTACCGCTCTACGCGACGGCCGCCGAGGCCGTGCGCACCTTCGCCGACATCCTCCTGAAGGAGGACGTCCACCCGGTGCCGCCCTACGCGAAGAACCCGGACAAGATCTGGATCGCCTGGGGCGACATGTTCGGCAAGATCCTGCAGAACACCGACCCGGTCAAGCCGCAGCTCGACCAGCTCCAGCAAGAGGTGGAGCGGCTGCTGAAGTAACCGGGCGTTCTGGGACATCTTTTGGTTAGCGCTCCATCCGCGCTCCCGCGGGCGACCCCGCGGGAGCGGTGGCGGGTCTGGCGGTGGCGCCACCGCCAGACCGTCGTCGCCTTCGCCATCCTCACCCCGATGCTCCTCTACTTCCTCCTCTTCACCTGGATCCCGATCCTGGTCATGGCCGCGATCAGCCTGACCGAGTGGAACATCGTCCAGTGGCCGCCGACGTTCGTCGGGCTCGACAACTTCGTCCAGATCTTCACCGACCCCTACTACCACAAGGTCATCTCGAACACGGTCCTCTTCGGCGTCTGCGTGCTCGTGCTCGAGGTGGGCACCGGTTTCGTCATCGCGAACCTGCTGAACGAGCGGATCAAGGGCCGGGCGATCTACCGGACGATCTGGTACCTGCCGGTCGTCATCTCGGGCGCGGTGCTGGCCCAGGTCATGGCCGTGTTCATCTACCCGGCGAAGTTCGGCGCCTTCAACAGCATCCTCGGGCTGTTCGGCCTGGCGCCGGTGATCTGGACCCGCTCCGAGCTCTGGATGCCGGTCTTCGTGGTCCTGTTCAGCTTCTGGCGCGGCGTCGGCGTCGTCGTCATCTTCTTCCTGGCCGGGCTGCAGTCGGTCGACCCGGCGCTCTACGAGGCGGCGCAGGTCGACGGCGCCGACCGCTGGCGCCTGTTCCGCCACATCACGATCCCGCAACTCGCGCCGGTCACGTTCTTCGTCTTCGTCACGTCGCTGGTCCGCAGCCTCCAGATCTGGGAGGCGCCGCTGGTGCTGACCTTCGGCGGCCCGAACAACGCGACCCGCACGATGGTCTACTCGATGTACGCCGACGCCTTCGGCAACCTGACGATGGGGCTCGCCGCGGCCGAGAGCATGCTGCTGCTCGTCGTGCTCGTCGTGTTGAGCGCGATCAACCTGCGCTTCTTGAGGCCGACCGGGTGACCGCGATCGGCCGGCGCCCGCTCTGGCTCTCGACGCTCATCTACGTCGTGCTGACCGTCAGCGCGCTCGTGATCCTCTACCCGCTGCTGTTCATCGTGCTGGCGACCTTCACCTCAACCGCCCGCTACTACCAGACCGCTTTCTTCCCGATCCCCGACACGCCCGACTTCCACAACTACGTCGCGATCCTCGGCGATTGCTCCCAGGGCTGCATCACCAACGCGATCGGCATCACGGTCGTCCGCGCGCTCTGGTACATCGGCTGGGCGCTGCTCGTGTCGCTGCTGGGCGGCTACGTCTTCGCGCGGCTGACGTTCCCGCTCAAGAACACGCTCTTCCTCTTCTTCCTCTCCGGGCTGATGGTGCCGCCGCTGCTGACCACGCTGCCGCTCTACATCATGCTCGCCCGCTTCCCGCTGGTCGGCGACAACGACCTCTTCGGCCAGGGCGGGCACGGCTTCGTCAACAACTGGCCAGCGCTCGGGCTGACCGGGCTGATCAACGTGACGGCGCTGTTCATCGTCAAGCAGAGCTACGAGATGATGCCGGCCGACTACGAGGAGGCCGCCCGCGTCGACGGCGCCGGGACGCTGCGCGTCATCTTCCAGATCTACCTGCCGATGCTGAAGCCGGCGCTCACCGCGGTCTCGATCATCGAGTTCGTCAGCGTGTGGAACGACTACTTCTGGCCGCTGATCGCGGTCGGCGGCAACGCGTCGATCACCCCCGTCGCGCTGACGGTGCAGCGGCTGATCTACGCCTACACCCAACGGCAAGCCGAGACCGTCGCCGACTTCCCGCTCATCTTCGCCGCCGCGACGCTCATGAGCATCCCGACCGTCTTCGTCTACCTCGCCTTGCAGCGCTACTTCGTCCAGGGCCTGGTCGGCGTCGGCATCAAGGGTTGACGCATGCTCGTCCCCTCTCAAGAAGCAACTGTTCCAGCAGTTGCCTGTCCTGTTCCTTGCGCACGCCGTGCTCGTTGTCGTGGTAGTCGCGCAGGAGGGGGTGGGAGTTGGCCCAGGCGCATGGGCGCCGCTCGGTCATCGGACTGAGTAGTAGCCGCGGACCAAGCGGCAGTCGGGCGCACCCCACGGAACTGGTGGCCGTGCTCGAGCTCGTCGATCAAGTCGCGCTGCGTCGGCGGCCAGCCGGACGACTAGATCAGGATCGGTCGCTGTGGGACCGGATGATCGTCGCCGAGGGCTGCCAGCTGGTCGAGCAAGCGCTGCGCCTCGGTCGGCCAGGTGCCTACCAATTGCAAGCGGCGATCGCGGCGGTTCACGCGCAGGCAGCGAGTCCAGACGAGACGGACAGGGCCGAGATCGCCCAGCTGTACAGCCTCCTGACGCGCGTCACCGCGTCACCCGTGGTCGAAATGAACCGCGCGGTCGCGGTGGCCATGGTTGAGGGTCCCGCCGCCGGGCTTGCGATCCTCGACCAGCCTGAGGTCGCGGAGCAGCTCGCCGAGTACCGCTGGTACTTTTCGACCCGCGCCGAGCTCCTGCGTCGGCTCGGCCTGACCGCGGAAGCGACCACCGCCTACCAGCGTGCGCTCGACCTGAGCGAGAACCAAGCCGAGCGCGCCTTCCTGATCAACCGCCTTCGCGAGCTTGGAGGCCCCGAGGAGCCGGGCACCCCCGGTACCGGGGAGTGCCCTCGGGGTTCAGTCGACGGCGCCCGCCGAGACGTTGAGCACCGTCCCAGTCATCATCCGCGCGTCATCTGAGGCCGCGAAAACGGCCGCCCGTGCGGTGTCCGCGATGCTCGGGGACACCTTGAGCAGGGTCATGTTCGCCAGCCTACCGAGCACCTGCTCCTCGGACACGTGCATCGCGGCCGACAGGAGCTCCCCGGTCTCGCGAATGGTCCGCGTCTCGGGCATCGCGGCGGTTCGCACGCACACGACCCTCACGCCCTGTGGGCTGACCTCCTGCGCGAGGCTGCGGGTGAAGTTCTCGATCGCGCCGAACGCCGTCCCGATCGCAGTCGTTCCCGGCCCGTGCGGACGGGCCGGGCTGCCGGTCACCAGGATGATGGCACCGGAGCGCTGCACCACCATGTGACGGGCAGCCGCCCTCGACGTGATGAACTGCGACTTGATCAGCGTGGCCAAGGGCAGCATGAACTCGTCGACGGTCAGCTGCATCGCCGGCTTCCCATTGCCGTACGCCGCCACGCGCGGACCCATCGCATTGAACACGACGTCGATCGTCCCGGCCTCCTTCGCCACACCGTCGACATAGGCGTCGACCGCGCCGGCGTCCTCAGCGTCGACCACCGCGACGCGCGCATCGCCGCCGTCGGCGGCGATGCACTCCGCGACAGCGTCGAGTCTCGGTCGCGATCGGCCGGAGATGTACACGTGCGCCCCTTCGGCCGCCATCTCCTTGGCGACCACCGAGCCGATGGATCCCGCCGCTCCGAAGACCAACGCGTTCTTTCCGCGCAAACGTTGACCAGTGCCCACCCCGTGCTCCTTCGTTGGTTCGACGCCGTCGGCGGCGCCGTCACCATGACCACGAATTAGCAACACCGAGAATCGACGGCGTCGCCTGCGACTGCGCGACCCAACAATGGTCGGTCTGCGACCGTCCGCGGGACCCGCGCTGAGGTTGCCGCCTACGACGAGCGGTCGCGCTGCTGATGCTGCCGCACGCGGTCCTCGGGAGATCGGCGGTGTCGCGTTGGTGATGGATGACGCCGACGGCCGCCGTGTTGCTGGCGAGCGGGGCGTTCCGATCGTCGGCAACGCCGGTATCCTCGTGCCCGCGAAGCGCGCCGGAC
>DASRFH010000085.1:0-11219 GCA_035651675.1 Chloroflexota bacterium
CCAGCGGGAGCTCGCCGAGCTGGCCGAGCAGGCGCGGCTGATCGCCGCCGGCGAGCCCGCCGGCCGGGCCCAGCTCAACGAGCTGGCCGACAAGGTGCGCGCCGTCGCGCTCGCCGCCCAGTCCGCCCGCGACCACCTGGATGGCCTCGTGCGCGAGGGATTGGCGGAGCTGGCGGAGCTCGAACCGGACGCGTCCCCTCTCTCAGCGGGCGAGGGTGGCCGAGGGCCAGGTGAAGGCCCACTGCGAGGAGACGTCTCGGCCGACCCCACGGTCCTGCTCGAGGCCGACCCTCAACCCGGCCCCCTCCCGCCGCGGGAGGAGGCTCTGGAACCGCCGGCCGCGTTCGTCGCCGCGCCGCTCGCCAACGCGGACGCGGCGTTCCGGCGGATCGAGCAGCTCCGCGCGCGGCTGCGCGCGATCGGCGCGGTCGACGCCACGGCCGGCCAGGAGTACGACGAGACGCTCGCGCGCCACGCCTTCCTCGAGGGCCAGGCCGCCGACCTGGTGGACGCCGCGAAGCTGCTCCGCGAGGCGATCGCCGAGCTCGAAACCACGATGCAGACCAAGTTCGAGAGCACGTTCGAGGCGGTCGCCGCGGCGTTCAAGCGGCACTTCACCGCGCTGTTCGGCGGCGGCACGGCCCGGCTCGTCCTGTCCGAGGCCGAGGCCTCGGCCGTGCCGGGCGTCGAGATCATCGCCCAGCCGCCCGGTAAGCGCGCTCAGAGCCTGTCGCTCCTCTCCGGCGGCGAGCGGGCGCTGACCGCGGTCGCGATCCTCTTCGCGATCCTCGAAGTCAACCCCACCCCATTCTGCATGCTCGACGAGGTCGACGCCGCCCTCGACGACGCCAACATCGTCCGCTTCGGTCAGGTGCTGCGGCGGCTAGCCGAGCGGACGCAGTTCGTGGTGATCACGCACAACCGCGGGACGATGGAGGCGGCCGACGCCCTCTACGGCGTCTCGATGGTCGACCGCTCGACGTCGCGCACCGTCTCGCTCCGGCTCGCCGACCTGCCCGCCACCGCCTGACCCGACCCGCGGCTCAACGCTTCGTCGCGGGTGGACTCTTGGCTTGGTCGGCCGCGTGGGCTGGCGGATCGGCCGCCTTGGGGGAGGAGTCGTGGGACTCCGCCGTCGGTGCCGCGTGGGCGGGCTCGGACGCCGCGCCCCGGGGGGCGGCGGACTTCGGCGCCGGGTCCGCGGCTCGGGCAACCTCTTGTGCTGGTTTGGCTTCCGGCGCGCGCTTGGATTCCCCGGCGGCCTTTTGCTCCACCGCGGCCTTGGGTTCCGCGGCCGGCTTCGACTCCCGAGCGGGCTTGGACTCCGGAGCCGGCTTCGGCGCAGACGCGGGCTTCGACTCCAGGGCCGGTTTGGACTCGGGCACAGGCTTCGACTCCGGAGGCGGCTTCGACTCGGGCGCGGGCTTCGACTCGGGCGCGGCCTTGGGCGCAGACGCGGGCTTGGGCTCGGGCCCGGGTTTCCGCTCGGGCGCGGCCTTGGGCTCGGGCGCGGGCTTCGGCTCCGGCGCCGGCCTGGCCCCCGGCGGTGTCCCCGGCTCGGGCGCCGCCTTGGGCTCCGGGGCGGCCTTCGGCTCCAGCGCGGGCTTCGGTTCCGGCGCCGGCCTGGCCCCCGGCGGGGTGGTGGGTGGTGGTGGCGGCTCCGGCTTCGAGGGCTTCGCCGCCCGGTTGGCCTCGTCCGTGCCGCCCCGCGACGGAGGAGCGTCCGTTCGACGATCGTCCCGGCCATGCTCGGGCACGGACGGCGCGTCCGCCCGCTCGCGCCGATCCTCTCGTGCATCACGCTTGTCCGCTCGCGTGTCGCCGGGCTCGGGGTTCCGCGCCGCCGCGGCGACGGTGGGCACAGTGGTCGACGACGTTGCCCCCGCCGGCGTAGCGGTCGGCGATGGCACGGTGCGCCCCAACGTCGGCGAAGGCATGGTCGACGACGGCGTGGGCGGCGGCTTCTCTGCCGTGGCGGTCGGCGACGGCGTTTCGGTGGTGGTCGGCTCAACCGTCGCCGTGGCGGTCGGCGGCGGCGTTTCGGTGGTGGTCGGCTCCACCGTGGCCGTGGCGCTCGGAGGTGGCGTCTCGGTTGTCGACGGCTCCGCCGTCGCCGTGGTGGTCGGCGACCCGACGGGCGCGGTCGGCGAAGCCTCGACCGTCGGCGCCGGCTCGGTGGGCGTTGGCCGCTGCTCCGTCGGCGTCGGCGGCGGAGGTGTCGCCGAGGGAGAGGCGGGTGGACTCGCTCCGGCCGTGGGCGACGGACTCGCCGGCTCGGGCGTGGGCGACGGGCGCGCGGGCGGCTCGGCCGTGGGCGAGTGGGCCGGCGGTGCGCTCGTCGGGGCGGCGGGTCCGGGTGGCGGCCGTGACGTCGAGCCGCCACCAGAGCCGCCCGAGCCGGTCCCGGAGCGCCGCACCCCCGGCGCAGCCGCCGGGACGAGCACGATCGGCGCTTCGCCGGCTGGTGGTCCGCCGAGGCCCACCGGCGTCGCGTCGTCGGGTGGCGGTGCAGCCCCTTGAGCGGCGACGCCCGGCGCCGAGCCGGCGGAGGCCGGTGGCGGCCGGCCTGCCGCCTGGCCGCCGAGCGCCGGCACGGGGGTCGGTTGGGCCACGACGGGCGTCGGGCCGGTCGCCCGAGGCGTCCCCGGGGTGTTCTCCACGGCAGACGAGACGCCGACCTCCTTCGGGAACACGGCGCTCGGATCGGCCGTGCTGCTCGGAGCGGCCGCGGCGCCCAGCCCGGCCACGGCGCCCGGCCCGACCACGGCGCCCGGCCCGACCGCCTGGGTCGAGTCGACCGGCGGGGCCAGGAGGGGCTCGACGGCGGGCGCCACGACGCCCACGATCGGCCGCAGGACGGGGGATTGCGCCACCGGCGGCGACAAGACCGCCGCCGCGATGGCGACCAGCCCGGCGGTGCCCGCGTAGCTGAGCACCACGAAGTGGAGCCGCCCAGCTAGACTGAGGCGCGGCCGCCACCGAAACAATTTCGTCATCCAGGACAAGTATCCGCGTTCGTCGAGCCACCGGCCCAGCCACTAGTCCCTCGTCGGGGCATCCATTCGGGCTAGGGGTCTGGGTAGGGGACTAGGGCCTTCCCTGAGTCTCCCGGCGGGCGAGTCAGCCGGTAAACTCGGCGGCGCGGAGGTGGCTCGGCCGTGAAGACGTACGCGCTGACGGTGAACTTGCAGGACGACCCGGAGAAGATCGCCCGCTACAAGCTCGAGCACACGCGCGTCTGGCCCGAGGTGCTGGCCCAGATCCGCAAGATCGGGATCCAGCAGATGAAGATCTGGCAGGTCGGCAACCAGCTCTTCATGTACCTGGAGACCGACGACGACTTCGACCTCGCCCGCGACTTCGCCAGGACGCGCGAGGATCCGAAGTCGGTCGAATGGAACGAATGGATGGCGCGCGAGTTCCAGGCGCCCTCGCCGTGGGCCAAGGAGGGGCAGTGGTGGGTGCCGATGGAGCTGGCCTTCGACCTCAAACAAGCGCTGGGGGAGCCCACGGCGTGAGCACCGCCGACGCCGACACGTTCATCGGCTACCCTGGATGGGCCAGGGGGTGAGGATGTCGTCAGTGCTCTACGCCGCCGGTCTGGTCGACGGGACGGGTCGGGCGCCGCTGGTCGACGCGGCGATCCGGCTGGAGGACGGCAAGGTGCAGTGGGTCGGTCCGGCCGGGCGGGCGGAGGCGCGGCCAGACGACCGGGTCTTCGACTTCAAGCAATACTGGGTGTGCCCCGGCTTGATCGACGAGCACACCCACCTGGGGTTGGCGGGCGACGGCCGCACCTACGAGGAGATGGCCGAGGACTCCGACGAGCTGATGGTGCTGGCCGGCGCGATGAACCTGCGCGCGCACCTGCGTGCCGGGATCACGACCATCCGCGACAACGGCGCCCGGAACCTGGTCGGCTTCGCGCTGCGCGAGGGCGTCGCGCGGGGGTATTTGCCCGGTCCTCGGCCGCTCGTCTGCGGTCGGCCGATCACCTGCACCGGCGGCCACTTCTGGTGGTGCAACGAGCAGGCCGACGGCGAAGCCGAGATCCGCAAGGCGGTCCGCAAGCTCGTCCACGAGGGCGCCGACCACATCAAGATCATGGCCTCGGGCGGCGGCACGAAGGGCACGATCCCCGGCCGGCCTTCCTACTCGACGGCGGAGCTGGCCGCCGCGGTCGACGAAGCGCACGCGCTCGGCCGCAAGACGGTCGCGCATTGCCGCGCCAAGGAGTCGATGGTGCGCGCCATCGAGGCCGGGCTCGACCTGATGGAGCACGCCGAGTTCCTCGAACCGGACGGCGTGATGCGCTACGACCCGGCGATCGCCGAGATGATGCGCGAGGCCGGGATATGGGTCTCGCCCACGCTCCAGGCGGCCGGCTACCCGACCGTGCTGGCGCTTCAGGCCAAGCGCGAGCGCGACGGGCTGACGCCGGCCGAGGAGGCGAGGCTCTGCGCCGCCGAGACGAGGGTGAACACGCGCGTCGAGCATTTCGGCCGGATGCTCGAGGCCGGGCTGCTGCCGCGGATGGTCGCCGGCTCCGACTCCGGCTGCGGCAACCTCGCCTTCGGCCACCTCGACTACGACCTCCGGCTCATGCACCGCGGCGGGATGAGCGCGATGCAGGTGCTCGAGTCGGCCACGCGGATCACCGCCGAGGCGATCGGCTTCGGCGACCAGCTCGGCACGCTCGAACCGGGCAAGGTCGCCGACCTGATCGTCGTCGACGGCGACCCGAGCCGCGACGTGACGGCGCTGAGCCGCGTGCAGGCGGTCTTCCAGGCCGGGAACCGGGTCGCCTGACGGGTACGGGCGAGGCGTCCGCTGGCGCTTCCGGCCTAGCCGGCCTTTCCTACCCTGGCGCTCTTACGCCCGTAGACTGATAGTAGGCCGACCGTGAGACGCGTTCCCGTCAGCGACCTCAAGCCGAACATGGTGCTGGCGCGCGCCGTCTTCAGCGAAAACGGTCATCTGCTGCTCAGTGCCGGCATGCCGATCGCCGAGCGCTACATCCCGATGCTGCAGGCGCGCGGGTTCATGTACGTCGACGTGCAGGATCCGGACACCGACGACCTCGAGATCCCGGACCTCATCTCAGAGCGCACGCGGCTGAACGTCACCCGCGACACCTACCGCATCCTGAGCGCCATGGAGGGCGTGACCCGCCCGCTCCAGGGCCAGGACTTCGCGACGCTGCAGGCCGAGATCTCCTCCGAGGACTTCGGACGCGTGGCGCGCGAGGAGTTCGGCTACGAGGACCTGGTGGCCGACCTGGGCAACGTCGTGGACGAGGTGTACGGCCAGACGCTGCTGCCCGGCCTCGCCACCATCCGCTCCTACGACACCTACCTCTTCCTGCACTCGATCGACACGACGATCGTGGCCGTGATGATCGGCAAGAAGCTCGGCTTCGACCGCAACCGCCTGCACCAGCTCGCGGCTGGCGCCATCCTGCACGACATCGGCATGGTCACGGTCGACCGCAGCGTCGTGCACAAGCCCGGGCGGCTGACGCCGAGCGAGATGAACAGCATCCGCCAGCACCCTCGGCTCGGCTACGAGATGCTGCGCCAGGTCCGCCCGCGCGACGTCATCCCCAACCACGTCGCCTACCAGCACCACGAACGGCAGGACGGCACCGGCTACCCGCGCGGGCTCCAGGGCAGCGGGCGCGTCATGCGCTCCGAGCTCGAGCGGCACAAGCCCGGCCGCATCCTGCTCGACGCCGAGATCTGTGCCGTCGCCGACGTCTACGACGCGCTCGGCGCCGACCGCCCGTTCCGCCGCGCGCTGCCCCCCGACCAGGTCGTCCGGATGATGCGGAGCCTGGCCGGCACGCACCTCAACCGCGAGATCGTCAACCACCTGCTCGAGATGCTGCCGGTGTACCCGCTCGGCTCCGAGGTCGTCGTGCAGAGCGGGCCGTTCGCGCGCTACCGCGGCGTGGTGTGCCGCGTCGACCGCAACAGCCTCGAACGACCGGTCGTGCGGCTGCTCTTCGACCCGCACGGCCAGCGGATCGACCCGATCGAGATCGACCTGCGGCGCGAGTCTACCGTGATCGTCTCGGCGCCGGTCGCCGCTGCGCCGCCGCGCGAGGGCGGCGCCCGGCCGGGCGTCCCACCAGCGCAGCGCGAGGAGCCGCCCGCGCTGGTCCGGCGCATCCCCGCCCCGCCGTCCGCGGCCCGATCAGCCGCCGTCCCGGCCTACGCGCTGCAGGAGCGCGACAACGCGCCGCGCGCCGGCAAGGTCCTGGTCGTGGACGACGACCCGTTGATCGCCGAGGTGCTGAGCGAGGCGCTCGAGGAAGCCGGCCACAGCGTCGTCACTGCCACCGCCGGGCGCGAAGCGCTGGCGCTGGCCGGGACTGTCGATCTGATGTTGCTCGACCTCGGACTGCCGGACATGGACGGCATCGACGTCTGCCGGGCGCTGCGCGCCGCGCCCCAGCCCGAGCTCGCGCGCCTGCCGGTGATGATGCTGACCGCGCGCGGCGATCCGCTCGACCGCATCCACGGCATCCGCTCGGGTGCCGACGACTACCTCGCCAAGCCGTTCGACATCGCCGAAGTGCTCGCCCGCGTCGAGGCGCTGCTGCGCTCGCGCCAGATCGAGCAGGCGCTGCGGGAGCGCAACCGCCAGCTCGACGCCCTGCGGGCGATGGTGGGCGAGGTGGTCCAGGCGGTGCCGGTCGGCGAGCTGGCGCAGCGGATCGTCGACGCCGTGCCCCGCGCCTTCGGCGAGGATTCGGGCGTGATCGGCGCGGTGCTCTCGGTGGTCGACCGCGCGAACAAGACGATCCGAGTGCACGCGCTGACCGACATCCCGCTCGCCCGCCGGGCGATCGAGACGCTGCGCGAGCCGCTCGGCGCGTTCGGCAGCCGCTACGACCCGCCGCTCAACCTCCTCCACCAGGCCGCGCTGACCGGTGAGCCGCGCACCGGCGCGCACCTGGCCGAGTTCGTCTCGCCGACCGTCGCGCCCGAGCTCGCCGCGCTGATCGAGCGCACGGTCGGCATGCGCGCCGGCGTCGCCCAGCCGGCCAAGGTGCGCGGCGAGACGATCGCGGTGTTCCTCTTCGTCCTGTCGAAGCCGCTGGGGCAGGTCACCGCCACCGAGCGCAAGCTGATGGCCGAGCTCGCCGAGACGGCGGCGATGCCGCTGGAGAACGCCCGGCTGCACGCCGCGGTGGAGTCGGTCGGCGGCGCGTAGCCCGTTCCCTCGCCCGGCGGGCGAAGCACCCGACCGATCTCTCGCCAGAATGGGAGGGCAGGTGGAGGCTCGCTTAGAACTCCCGCCAGACCGGCGTCATGTCGTACATGGCGCCAGCCGCGTCGAGCACGTCGGCCACGGCGCGGGCCTGGTCGGCGGGAACGAAGAGCGCGCCGCGCCCGAGCGGGTAGGCCGGTGGGCTAGCACACCCGGGCGCGCGCCCATACCGTGCAGCCGGCGCGAGAGCCGGTTGCGCTCCGCCGGCGAGGCGTTCTTGAGCGTGAAGCGCACGACGTGCCAAAGCGAGAGCCCGTCGGGCCGCATCGTCGCCAACGCCGACATCTCGCCGAAGAGGACGACGCCGTCGGTCCAGATCTCGTGCTGCATGTGGGGCGGGTAGGTCCTCACGCTTGCCCATCTCGACGGTGAACGTCGAGAGGTCCATCGTGAGGCGGAGGTCGACCTCCGCCTTGCCGACCTCCTTGGACACCGCCCGGCGGACCGCGTCGACATCACCCCCTCGGCGGACGACGATCAGCAGGTCGACGTCGCTTCGTCGGCCCTGGTGGCCGCGCGTGTAGGAGCCGAAGACGATCACGCCGACGACGTCGTCGCGCTCGCTGAGCCGCCAGGCGACACTGTGCAGCGCGCGCGCTGCAGACGCTCAGGCTCGGCTGTCCCCCAGGGACCACGCCTCAATCTGCGCCAGAAGCTCGTCGACGTGGCGGGCTGTGCCGCCATTGCCCTGTCCTCCGTACCAGCGGCCAATCCTGCGCTCCTCGAGATCTCGGAAAGCTTCGGCAACCTGGATGTGGCCGAGCCGCTGCAGCTCCCGCGCCATGCCTTCATGCCGGTCCCGATCAACCTTGTGGTGCCGGTTCATACCCGCGGCGATCGCGATGGATCGCCATCCCGTGCGTCAGCTCGACGTAGGCTCGCACGTCGCCGACCGGGTCGAGCTTGGCCCGAGCGGCCGGATCTCCCCGAGCGCACGCCGGCGCCCTTCTTCGTTCACCAGGCGTGGTGATAAATCACCAATCAGCGCCGCCAGCGATGATCTATATCGCGGCGGCCTCGATCTGGTACCAGCCACGCCAGGTCTCGCCGGGCTTCAGCGCAACCGCGCCGGTGGGCAGGTCCGGCAGGTTGAAGGCGTTCGGCACACAGGTGTGCGGCTCGAGCGAGACGACGGGCGGGGCCGCAGGCGTGAAGAACACCAGCGCGCCGAAGCCGTCGCTGGCCGTCAGCGTCGTGGCGAGGCCGCGGGCACGGTCGCGCAGGCCGGCCGCGATGCCGCCGGCGCGCTTGCGGAAGAGCATGTTCCTCACGCTGCCCTCGGGCATCGTCGTGGTCGGGGCGATCTCCTTCAAAGCCCTCCCCGAGCGCAGCTCGCCGCCGGGGCCGACCTCCCCGGTCGGCAGGCCAGGGCCGCGCTGCGCCCAGCGCTCGTCGGCGTCCACCCACACCTCGACCTCGTCGCCGCCCGGGAAGTACGGGTGGAAGCCGAGGCCCATCGGCATGTCGCTGGACCCGCGGTTGGCCGCCTCGACCTCGACCCGCACCGCGCTGCCGGCGAGCCGCGTCGTCAACCGCAGGACGAAGGGCCACGGCCACTCCGCTTCCGGCACGCCGGCCGCGGCGCTGTCGAACTCGGTCGTCACGCTGGCGCCGTCGGTCCCGACGACGCGCCATGGCCGCGCACGGACGACGCCGTGGATCGCGTTGCCGTCGCGCGGGTCGGTCGGAAGCCCGACCTCGCGCCCCTGGAACGTGAAGCGCCCGCCTTCGATCCGGCCGGGGTAGGGGAAGAGCGCGGCGCTCCCCCAGCGGGTCGGCCGCTCGCGCAGCGTCGCCATGTCCGGCGGCGCCGCCAGCACCTCGACGTCCTCGCCGCCGGCGCGCGCCCGGAACCGCGCCAGGTTGCTGCCGACCTCGGCCACCACCCACGCCTCCGCCCCACTGCCCGGCTCGCGCAGGACGACGACCCGCGTCCCCTCGATCGTCTCGACGCTCGCACTCACCGCCACCCCTCCATGCCGACCAGCCGCGCCGCGTTGCCGCCGAGGATCGCCGCCTCGGCCTCGGCGCCGAGCTTCGCGGCCTCGACGAGCTTCTGCGGCGGGTAGGTGCCCATGTCGAACGGGTAGTCCGAGCCGAGCAGGACGTGGTCGGCGCCGACGAAGGCGACGAGCTCGCGCAGGAGCTGCGGGTCGTGCGTGATCGTGTCGTAGTAGAAGAGCTTCAGGTACTCGCTCGGCAGCCTCGGCAGGCCGATCTCGGGCCGCACGCGCGCGCCGTGGTCCCACCGGCCGCGCAGGTCGGGCGCCACGCCGCCGCCGTGCGCGAGCAGCACCCTCAGGTTCGGCAGCGCCTCCATCGTGCCGGAGAGCACGAGGTGGCCGGCCGCGATCGCGGTGTCCATCGGGTTGCCCACCACGTTCGACATGTAGTGCTCGCGCAGGTGGCCGAAGCCGGTCGGGTGGACGAAGACGAGCGCGCCGAGCGAGGCGCACGCCTCCCAGAGCGGCCGGTAGCGGCGGTCGCCGAGGTAGACGCCGCCGACGTTCGTGCCGACCTCGATGCCCCTCAGGCCGAGCTTCATCAGCCGCTCGAGCTCGCCGACCGCCAGCGCCGTGTCCTGGAGCGGCACGGTGCCGAGCCCGGCGAAGTGCCTGGGGTGCTCGCGGACGATCCTGGCGATGCCGTCGTTCTGCGCCCGCGACGACGCCAGGCAGTCGTCGGGCGGCGCGCTGTAGCGGAAGAACCCGACGTTGATCGAGAGCAGAGCGCCCTCGACGCCCATCCCGTTCAGCGCGGCGAGCATGGCGTCGGCGTCGCCGAACTCGTAGAGGACGTTGCGGTTGGTGACCGGGCCGTCGCCGCTCTGCGGCTGGCGAACGCCGGTCTGGGGATCGGCCACCATCCGCGGGCGCCAGCCCTCGGCCGGGTTCGCCTCGCGCTGGATCTCGGGCGGGATGACGTGGGCGTGCGCGTCGACGATCACGTGCTTCCTCCTGGTCTGGCACCGGGCCGGTGCGCGTGGCGTCTCTACGGCCCGGCGGGGGCATTGTCGCGCGTCGCGGCGGGTTACGCTGTCGGCCGCCTATGCAGACGCGACGCGCCGCCATCTCCGCCGAGGCGTTCGTTCCGCTCCTGCTCCTCGCGATCTACCTCATCTGGGGCTTCGCGTACGTCGCCGTGCGGATCGCCGTGCGCGACGCGCCGCCGTTCACGGTCGCCGCCGGCCGGGCGCTGCTCGCGGCCGCGACGCTCGGCCTGGCCGCGCTGGCGCTGGGCCGGCCGTTCCCGCGCGCGCGCCGGAGCCAGATCTTCGCCGCGGTCGTCGGGCTGCTGAACGTCTCGGGGCTGGCCGGCTTCATGAGCCTCGGCCTGTCGCTCGTGCCGGCCGGCGAGTCGTCGCTGGTGACCTACACGCAGCCGCTGCAGGTCGCACTGCTCTCGGTCGTGCTGCTCCACGAGCGGCTGACGAGCCGCCAGGTCGTCGGGCTCGCGCTGGGTTTCGCCGGCGTGGTGGTCGTGCTGCTGCCGCGCCTGGGCGGCGGCTCGGCCGCCAGCCCGCTCGGCTACGCCGCGCTGCTCGTCGGCGCGTTCACGTGGGCGCTCTCGGCGGTGCTCTTCCGCCGCGGCCCGGCACGCCTGCTCGGCGGCGATCGGCCGGTCGAGCGGGTCGACGTCTTCTGGCTGGTCGCGCTGCAGGCGGCCTACGGGGCCGTGCCGCTGCTCGCGGCCGGCGTGCTCCTGGAAGGCCTCCACGTCCGCTGGACCGGCGACCTCATCTGGAGCTGGCTCTTCGCCGGCGTCGGCGCCGGGGGCGTGGCGAACCTGCTCTGGTTCTACCTGCTGAGCAAGCGCAGCGCGACCGTCGTCGCGGCCTACGTGTTCCTCGTCCCGGCGTTCGCCGTCGCCTTCGGCGGCGTCGTCCTCGGCGAGCCGATCACCGCCACCCTCGCCGCCGGCGGCGCCCTGACCCTCGGCGGCAT
>DASRFH010000086.1:0-15846 GCA_035651675.1 Chloroflexota bacterium
CAGCTTGTCGAACTGGGCGAGCGTCCACGGCTGCGGCCAGAGCGGCGACTGCATCGAAAGGATCTGCCGCTCCGGCTTGAACGCGCTCACGAACGCGAAGTAGAAGGGGAAAAGCTCGAACGTCAGCAGCAGCACGAGCGCCAGCCAGGTGAGCCCCGCCAGGATGCGCCGCGACGTTCGGGCGCCCGTGAGGGTGTCCTCGCCCCCACCCCGCAGCCGCCGCAGAGCCCAGCCGATACCCGCGCCGACGTACTCGATCCCGTCGAACAACAGCACGAAAAGCATCTTGAACGGCCACAGCAGGGGCCGGAAGATGCGGACCGGCAACGCGTCACGCTCGTCGAGCGTCGCGCTCGACGCGCGCGTGCCGGCGGTCATGTACGCGGAGAGCACCCAGATGATCAGGCCGATGAACGGCAGGATGCTGAGCGCGATCGCCACGCCGGAGCCGAAGTCACGGGCGTTGAACCCGCGCTCGTAGGTCAGGATGCCGAGCACCTGCGTGGCGTTCAGCGGACCACCGGACGTCAACAGGTAGATGACGTTGAAGCCGTTCATCGTGAAGATGGTCGAGAGCAGGATCGAGACGATCAGCGTGTACTGGAGGCCAGGGAGCGTCACGTGGCGGAAGCGCTGCCAGGCGTTGGCGCCGTCGACCGCCGCGGCCGAATAGAGCTCCTGGTCGATCGACTTCAGGCCGGCCAGGTTCACGATGGTGAAGAACGGGATGCCCGACCAGACGTTGACGAGCACGATGCACCAGAGCGCCCACGTCGGGTCGCCCAGCCAGGGGTAGCCTTTCTCGGTGATGCCGATCGCCGTCGCGACGAAGTTGAGCGCGCCGAAGACCGGGTTGAACATCGCCCGCCAGATCAGGGCGGTGACGATCCCGGGCACGATGTACGGCAGCAGGATGAGCGCGCCGATGACCACCCGGTATCGTCTCAAATTGTGGATCAGCAAGGCCGCGATCACGCCGAGCGTCGGCTTGAAGACCTCGACGATCGCCGTGTATTTGACCGTCAGCAGCAGCGCGAACCAATAGGCCGGGTCGCCCAGGAGGGCCGTGTAGTTCTGCAGGCCGATGAACGGGCCGATCACGAGGCTCGTCCCGAGCGTCCGCGTGAAGCCGATGTAGAACCCCTGCAAGAACGGCCAGCCGACCAGCACGAACAGGAGGAGGAACGTCGGCGCGAAGAACGCCCAGGCCGCCACCCAGTCGCGGCCCAACCTTCGCTCGAGCCGCCGGGTCAGGCTCGGCCGATACGGCGCCGTTGCCGACCGGATACCCTCAACTGCCATCGTGATCCTTTCCCCGCGTTCGCTTGGTCGGCCGACCCGGACGACCGCAGCACACCACCGCGAGGGCACAGGCGGGAACCGGCGCCCGCGCGACCGGGTTGGCCCTAGGCTGGGCGGCTACTTGCCCTGGAACTTCGCGTAGATCTCCTCCATCCGCTTGTGACCGTTGGCGACCGCTTGCGGGACGGGTGTGCCCTTGAGGATGTCGGCCATCACGTCCGTCTCGACGTTCTCGGTGTCGGTCGCGTTGATCCACAAGCGGGGCCGGTCCAGCGGCTGGAACCGGTTGAACACGTTGGGGTTGAACAGCAGCTCCTTCTGGATGTCCATGATCTTGTTCGGCGGGTCTTTCAGGGTCGGGTGGTCCCAGCCGTACCCCTGGAAGGCGGGGAGGACCAGGGCCGGGTTGGTCTTGATCGTGGCGTCCTGGTTCTCCTTGCTGAGCAAGACCTGGATCATCTCTTTGGCGGCGTCGCGGTTCTTGCCGCCCTTGAAGAGCTGGAGGGTTTGGACGCTCGGGTAGATCAGGATGATGGCTTCTTTCTTGCCGGTCGGCCCGATCGGCTCCGGAACGACCGCGGTGTCCTTGTAGACGTCCGGCGCCTGCGTCGCCGAGGTCGCGACCATGGTGCCGGCGTTCGAGCTGAAGCCGATCGTGCCGGCGATCCAAGCCTCGTTGTTCGACGGATCGGTCCAAGCGTTGACGCCGGGCGGGAGCATCTTGGACCACTTCTGGTTCGAGTAGAGGTCTTTCAGCCACTCGTAGCCGGCGATCGTCTCGGGGGAGTTGAAGGCGACCTTGTTGTCGGCGTTCGTCACCCGGCCGCCCGACTTGTAGATGATCGAGCGGACATTGGTGTTGCCGTCGCCAGAGCGGTTGACGGTGTTGCCCCAGCCCCACCGCTTCTTGTCGGGGTCGCTGACCTTCAGCGCGTGCTCGCGCCAGTCGTCGAACGAGTACTGCTTGGTGACGTCGACCCCGGCGGCGTCGAACCAGCTCTTCCGGATCCACCAGCCGCCCGTGTAGTGGCAGTACGGCACGGCGTACCACTTGCCCTCGATCTTCAGGTTCAGGTCAGCCGGCGGGCTGGTCTTGCCGAAGTTCTGGACGGCCCATTGGATGATGTCGTCCACCGCCTCGACCAGGCCGAGGTTCCACAGCTGGAACGTGTCGAGCCCGCCGACGATCATGTCCGGCGAGTCGCCCGCCGCTGACTGCGCCTGCAGCTTTTCGAAGATGTTCGTTCCGGCGGTGAAGCCCTCGATGTACGTCTTGTCGAGCGGCCATCCGCGGGCGGCGGCCTCGCGCAGCAGCAAGTTGTGCTGGAACGTCGTCTGGATCGGGTTGAAGCTGCGCGACTGGATGATCTGCAGGTTGCCGTTGATCTTGATGGCGCTCGGCTTGGTCGCCGCTGGCGCGGGCGCCGTCGTGGCGGCGGCCGCCTGCGTCGGCGCGGTCGTCGGCGCGGCGGCTGGCGCGGTCGTCGGCGCCGCCGCGCCGGGCTTCGTTGGCTCGGCGGCGGCTGGCTTCGGCGCCTCGGTTGGCTTCGGCGCGGCGGTGGGCGCGGTCGTCGGTGCTGCGCCGCCGCAAGCCTGCAGCATCGGCACGGCCGCGGCCACACCGACGGCGAGCCCCGTCCACGCCAGGAATCGGCGGCGCGCGAAGACACGGTTGCGCGAATCCATCTTCCTTTTTGTTCCCTTCGCCCCGCGCCTTCCCCGCGCGGGACCCTTCCGCGCGCCAATATACAGACCGGCCTATCCCCTGTAAAGACCCATCCCCACTCGCCGGATCGAGCGCTTCGTCGATCCGGGCGTCAGCGTCGACAGGCCAGCACGTAAGCGGATAAACGCGCCGGTTCGTTGACTCCCCGAACGGGCCTTCGTTAGACTCGCGCCGACCCAGGGAGAGGAAGAGCTTGGTTTCGCCATGCCTTTGAAGTACGACCCTTTGCCGCCCACGCGCGTGATCTTCAAGCTGCAAGCCCGCCGCGCGCTCCTGCGCGGCGTCGACAAGGCCGCACGCCTGGTGAGCCCAACGCTGGGCCCGCGGCCGCGCAACGTGGCGATCGCGCCCATCGTCGGCACCGACAAGTCGCCCGAGCTGCTCGACGACGGCGGCACGATCCTGCGCCGCGTCATCGAGCTGCCCGACAAGTACGAGAACATGGGCGCGATGCTGATGCGCCACCTCGCTTGGAAGGTAAAGGAGGAGGTGGGCGACGGCACCACGACCGCCATCGTGCTGGCTCAGGCGCTCATGCACTCCGCCACCAAGTACATCGAGGCGGGTGGCAACCCGATGATCATGCGCCGCGGCATCGAACGCGGCCTCGCGGCCGCCCTCGCCCACCTCGACTCGCTGTCGACGAAGGTCGAGACCCAGGAGGAGATCACCCGCGTCGCCATCGCCGCCACCGGCGACGAGGAGATGGGCAAGCACCTCGGCGAGATGTTCGACATCGTCGGCCCCGACGGGACGATCACCGTCGAGGAGAGCCAGAAGAACGGCGTCGACCGCCGCTACATCGAGGGCTTGACCTGGGACAAGGGCTACATCTCGCCTTACATGGTCACCGACCAGGACCGGATGGAGGCGACGCTCGATTCGCCGCTCATCCTGATCACCGACCGGTGGATCAAGAAGGGCGCCGAGCTTATCCCGCTGATGCAGCGGATCGTCGAGGCGGGTGAGAAGAACCTTTTCATGGTGTCGAACGACGTCGAGGGCGACGCCCTCGCGCTGCTCGTCACCAACAAGATGCACGACCGGCTGACCACGGTGGCCGTCAAGGCGCCCGGCTACGGTGACCGGCGCATGAAGATCCTCGAGGACCTCGCGATCCTGACGGGCGCCCGGATCATCTCAGAGGAAGCTGGCGACCTGCTCGAGGACGTCCAGCTCGGCGACCTGGGCCGCGCCCAGCGCGTCTGGGTCAACAAGGACTACTTCTCGATCATCGGCGGGGCCGGCGACCCGCAGCGGCTGCGCGAGCGCATCGCCGAGGTCAAGCAGGACATCAAGTACTACAAAGAGAAAAAGGACGAGTACGAGGAGGGCAAGGCGCGCGAGCGCCTCGGCAAGCTCTCCGGCGGCGTGGCAATCCTGACAGTGGGTGCCGCGACCGAAAGCGACGTCAAAGTCCGCAAAGCGCGTGCCGAGGACGCCGTCCGCACCGTCCGCGCCGCGATCGAAGGGGGCGTCGTGCCCGGCGGCGGCGCCGCGCTGCTCGCCTGCGCCGAGGTCGTTCGCGCGCTCCCGGCCGAAGGCGACGAGGCGATTGGCCTCAAGGTGCTCGCCCGCGCGCTCGAGGAGCCGATGCGGCGAATCATGCGCAACGCTGGCTACGAGTCCGCGCCGAACCTGGCGCGCGTGCGCGAGGCCGGGGTGGGCTTCGGCTTCGACGTCGTCGCCGGCCAGGTGACCGACATGGTCAAGGCCGGCATCTACGACCCGACGAAGGTCGTGAAGTTCGCGGTCGACACGGGGATCTCGGGAGCGCTGATGGGCGTGACGACCGAGGCCCTCGTCTTGCGGAAGCACTCCGAGTACGACATCGCCGTCAATCCGTAAGGAGCCCTGACGCTAGCCCTCTCCCTGAGGGAGATGGGACGAAAAGGAAGACCCTTGAGCCCAGTCGAAACCACGGCGCCCCCCGCCGCCTGGCGGGCCGTCGGCAAGCGCACCGGCGGCACGGTGACGGGGATCGCCCTGTCGCCCGATTTCGCGCGCGATAAGATCGCGTTCGCCGCCACCATGGCCGGCGTCTACCGCTCCACGGACGGTGGCCTCTCCTGGCAGCCAGTCAACGACGGGCTCACCAGCCCGTTCACCATCTCGATCGCCGTCGCCCCGACGTTCACCGACGACGGGCTCGTGTTCGCCGGCGCCCGCGCCGGCGGCCTCTACCAGACCGTCAACGCCGGCGACGAGTGGCACCCGGTCGAGATCTGGGGCCAGCGCGAGTCGGTCCAGGCCATCGCCATCTCGCCCAACTTCAAGCGCGACCACTCGGCGATGCTCGGTTCCGAGACCGCCGGCGTCTTCCGCACCACCACCGACGGCAAGACCTGGAGCGCCTCGAACTTTGGCCTCCTCGAGCTCGGCGTTCTGGCGCTCGCCTACTCGCCCAACTTCGCCCAGGACGAGACGGCGTTCTGTATCACGACCGACGGCTTCTACCGCACGCCGAACGGCGGCCGCGCCTGGCGCGAGAGCGGCGACGACCTCGTCGGCGTCGCGCTCCAGTGCGTGGCGGTGTCGCCGAGCTTCGCCGAGGACAGCCTGGTCGTCGTCGGCAGCGAGGACGAAGGGGTTTACCTCTCGACCGACGGTGGCCGCAAGTTCCGCAAGGCGAACAAGGGCCTCGACGACCTCTGCGTCAACGCGCTCGCGTTCACCGCCGATAAGAGCCTCGTCGCCGGTACCAACTCTGGCCTCTACGTCTCCCGAGACGGCGGTACGAGCTGGGAACGCGTGACGGCCGACACCGGTGCCGTCCTCGCGGTGGCTTGTGGCCCGGACGGCATCGCCTTCGCCGGCTCGGCCCAGCGCGGCATCTTCCGCTCCGAGGATGGCGGGCGCTCGTGGCAGGAGGCTAACGAGGGGCTGTCGGCCCGGCTGTTCGTGCAGCTCGCCATCTCGCCGAACTTCGCGGACGACAGGACCCTCTTCTCGGTGTCGCTCGACGAGGGCGTCAGCCGCTCACGCGACGAAGGCGAGACGTGGGAGCCGATCGGCAAGGGGCTCGAGGAGCGCGAAGTTACCGCGCTCGTGCTCTCGCCGTCGTTCGCCGACGACGAGACGATGTTCGCCGCGACCGACCGCGGCGTCTGGACGAGCACGGACGGCGGCGAGAGCTGGAAGCTCGCCGCGAAGGAGCTCGAGGGCTTCGCCATCCGCACGCTCGCGACCACGCCGTCGTTCGGCGCGGATGGCATCCTCTTCGCGGCCGCGGTGGACGCCGAGAAGGCCGAGGACCCTAGCGCGCTCGCCAGGCTGCTCGTGTCGCGCGACCGCGGCGCCAGCTGGGAGCAGGCGCGGGAGGGCTTCGACGGCCGCGACGTGGTCGCGGTCGCCTGCAGCCCGGACTTCGCGAACGACAAAACCGTGTACGTGGGCACCTTCCGCGAGGCCGATCCGACCCGGGCGGCCGAGGTCGCCATCTGGCGCTCGGAGGACGGCGGCACGAGCTGGCTCCCGCTCACGTCGCACCAGACGCCCGGGCGCTGGATCGCGATCGCCCTCACGCCCTCGTACGCGCGCGACCGCGGCGTCTTCGTCGGCGTCCAGTCGGCGGTGCTGCGGCCGATGGCCGGGCCGATCGCCGCCTCGCGCCCCGGCCGTCGCCAGCTCTGGTACGCCGAGCGGATCGGCCGGCCCAACACCGCGGTTGTCAGCCTTGTGGCCTCGCCCACCTACGAAAAGGATCACGCGCTGTACGCCGGGACGAGCGACGGCGTCTTCGTCTCGCGCAACGGCGGCCTGACCTGGACGCCGCTCAACGAGGGGCTCGGCAACAAGTCGATCGTCTCGCTGCTGCTCTCCCCGACGTTCGCCGAGGACGGCCGGATCTTCGCCGCCAGCCTCGGCGGTGCGATCTGGACGTTCCAGGAGGAGCGCGGCAGGCCGAAGGGTGAGATCATCAAGTAGCCGTCGTCGGCCGTCGTGGGACGACGAGCGCTGGTGCTGCCCCGGCGCCCCTGAGAGGGCACGCGGGTTCCTCGTCGCTGGCGCTCCTCGGAGTGGCAGAGCACCGGTGAGGCGGCGTTGACTCTGATCGCCGCTTAACCTTCTCGTTCCCATACTGACGCCGTGGCGCGGGGCATCGCCGACAAGCGTGGGGCGATCTTGCGCGCGGCGATCCGCCTGTTCGGCGCCGGCCAGTTCCACGGCACCACCATCCCCACCCTCGCGCGCGAGGCCGGCGTGGCCGAGGGCACGATCTACACCTACTTCGAGAGCAAGGAAGAGCTCGCCTTCAAAGCGCTGCACGAGTCGTCGGCGGCGCTCGAGCAGGAGCTCGTCAACGCTGTCCCCCAGCAGGCCGAGCCGCTCGAGCAGCTTGCCTTCGCCGCAACGCTGCTGCTGCAGGTCGCCGAGGACGACCTCGAGCGCGCCCGCTACGTGCTCTGCGTCGAGCACGAGAGCTACCTCGGCGCCCGGGCGACCGAGGCGAGCGCGCTGCCCGGCCTGGTCGAGTTCATGGTCGCCAACGCCGCGGCCCGTGGGGAAACGAAGCCCCTGTCTCCGTCGGTGCTCGTCGCCCTGTGGCTCGGCGTGGTCCGGGCCGCCATCACGTCGCGCGTCTACGGTGCGCTCGAGCAGCGGCTGAGCGACGTGGCGGAAGTCGTGTCCCGCGCAGCGGTGGATGCCATCCGACGGTAACCCGCCGGGGAACGACGCGGGCGATTGTCCGGACATCGTACCCTTAACGGAGATGGTGACGGCGCGCGGGTTGTTCGTCGAGCGGGCGCCGCTGCCGGCCCTGGCGCGGTCGCCGCGGTACCGGTGGCTGGTCGTCGGGACCGTGTGCGTCGGCGCGTTCCTCGGGCAGCTCGACGCGTCGATCGCCGGCCTTATCCTCCCGACGCTCGAAGAGGTCTTCGGGGCGTCGCTCTCGTCCGTCGAGTGGGTTGCGATCAGCTACCTGCTGACGCTGGCTATCCTGGTCGTGCCGTTCGGCCGGCTCGCCGACCTGGTCGGCCGCAAGACGATGTACACGACCGGCTTCGTCGTCTTCATCGTCGGCTCGGCGCTCTGCGGAGCGTCCTCCAGCCTCGGCTGGCTCATCTTCTTCCGCGTCTTCCAGGCGATCGGCGCGGCGCTCCTCCAATCGAACTCGGTCGCTATCATCACCGCCGCGGTCGACCGCCGCTCGCTCGGCCGCGCCATCGGCGTGCAGGGGGCGGCGCAGGCGGTCGGGCTGGCCGTCGGCCCGTCGGTCGGCGGTCTGCTCATCGGCGCGCTCGGCTGGCGCTGGGTCTTCTACATCGCGGTGCCGTTCGGCCTGCTCGGCACGCTGCTGGGGTTCGCCGTGCTGCCGCAAACACGCCACCGGATGGAGCGGATCGCCGCGCGCGAGCGGTTCGACTGGCTCGGTGCGCTGCTCTTCGCGCCGGCCGTGGGGCTCGTGATGATGGCGCTGACCTTCGGCAACGATTGGGGATGGACGAGTCCTTGGATCATCGCCACGCTCGCGCTCGCGGCGGCTTCGCTCGTCGGCTTTGGCCTCGTCGAGCGGCGCGCCGATTCGCCGCTGGTCGACTTCGCCGTACTGCGCGACCGCGTCTTCGCCACCGGCATCGTCGCCGGCCTGCTGTCGTACGCCGTCCTGTTCGGCAGCCTGTTCCTCTTCCCCTTCTACCTCGAGCGGATCCTCGGCCGCACGCCGGGCGAGACTGGGCTGCTGTTGAGCCCCGTGCCGATCGCCATCGGCGTCCTGGCGCCGATCTCGGGGATCGTGGCCGACAAGGTCGGCTCGCGGCTGCCGACCGTGCTCGGGATGCTGGTGAGCACGGCCGCGCTGCTAGTGCTGGCGTTCCTCCCGGCCGCCGGGCCTGCCTTCCTGGCGATCGTCTTGCTGGCGGTCGGCGCTGGGCTTGGCTTCTTTACCCCGGCGAACAACAGCGCGATCATGGGAAGCGCCCCGCCCCACCGCCTCGGCGTGGCCGGTGGCATCCTCAACATGACGCGGAGCCTGGGTACGAGCCTCGGCGTCGCGGCGACGGGCCTTGTCCTGACGGCCCGCCTGGCCGCGCACGCCGGGCACGCCGTCGAGGGGACGCTGGACGTGCCGCTGCCGGCGCTCGTCGCCGCCTTCCGCGACGCGCTCGTCTTCCTGGCGGTCGTCGGGGTGGTTGCGGCGATCATCTCCACGACCCGTGGCAAGCGCGCCGAGCAGCCCGTCGGGCTCGCACCGGAGCTGCGGGGCGAGACCACGGCCGTTTAGCGCGGCCCTGCCGGTCCGGGGAGCGCGGACGACCAGGACCCGGACTGCTCCGGTGGGTACCGCCGCCGGGTGTCGCGTGCGGCGGCCCGGATTCCCCGCTGTGCTCGGCTTGACAGAGGGGCGTCACACGGCCCGGCGCCGCTTGGCGCGCTCCTTGGCCGAGGCGAGCGAACGGTAGCCGCGGCCGGCCAGTGCGTCGTCGAGCAGCGCGTCCAGCGCGCGCCGGTCGCCAGCCGTGATCACCGCCTTGTGGTGCGCCTCGATCAGCGCGCGTGGGTAGCCGTCGTCGCCCTTCGCCGACTGCGCCACGAGGACGGCGTGCAGCCGGTCGAGAGCGGCGCGATCGGCCGCGACCCAGGCCGGGAGCTCGACGCGCGCGATTTCGGGGCCGGCGTCGACGTAGAAGAAGTGGACGGCGTGCTCGCCGTAGTGGTCGCGCGAGGTGGGCCACGTGCTGCGCCAGATCCCGCTTCGCGCGCCCGCGTCGAGCCCTAGCTGGTCGAAGATGAGCCGATCGGGCAGGTCGGCTAGACGCGCACAGGGCCGGTCGCCGGCGGCCCCGATACGGCAGGCGCGGTCGCACGCGGCGAGCGAGCAGCACCCGAAGCGCAGTGCGCCGACCACGTCGCCCGCGCCCGGCCGCGAGATATAGCTCGCCACGAGCGACCCGCTGGCGCGGATGCGCCCCAGGTGACCCAGGTACTCGCGCAGGAAGTGGGTCGGCTCAGGCTGGATCGCCCGGCTGATCGACGTCAGCAGCAGCGTCCCATCGACGAGCGCGATCGCTCCCGGGTTCGCCTCGCACAGCTCGGCGAGCGCGGCGATCTCGGCGACCTGGCGGCGCACGTTCAGGAGCTGCCCCTCGACCCTGATGCGGCGGTCGTCGTGGACGAACCAGAGGTCGTCGGGCCGGTACCCGAGCACGCTCCGCGTCTCCAACGTCGCCGAGGGCTCGCGCCCGTACCGGATCGTCGCGACCCCGACGTTGACGACCCAGCATGGCAGGGCGGCGTGGTGGTCCTGGTCGACGTGCGAACCGTCGGCCGAGACGACCACGTAGTCGGCCGGTGGCGCCGGTGCTGGGTGGACCTCCGCGAGCGGCTCGGTTGGCACGCCGGCCAACCACGGTGGGCTCGGCCGGCGCTCGACGCGGTCGACGAGCGCGGCCGGGTCCTGCGTCCGCAGCTCGTGCACCGCCGCATCGACGCGCCGGCGCAGCTCGTCCTCGGCGCTGGCCGCCTCGGCGGCTGCCTGGCGGATCTGACGCGCGAGCCCGGCGAGGTCGAGCGGCACGCGGCTAGCCCGACGTCATGCCCAGCGCAGCGTGGAGCCTCGACCGGGGCACTGAGCGCCAGCGCACGGCGAAGCTCCCACCGCCACGGTTCCTCGTCGCGGCGCTGCTCGGGACGACCGGAGCCGTGCGCACCTCAGACGGTGCGCTCGATCCAACGCTCGGGGGCGCGGACCTCGTCGAGCGTCGGGAGCGCGCTGGGACCGCGCCACACGCGGTTCATCCCCTGGACGCCGACCCGGCCGACCACCTCGTTCACGAAGCGTTCTCCGAGCTGGTACTGCTCGAACTTCACGTCGAGCCCCGTCAGCTTGGCGAAGAGCCGGTCGGGTAGGCCGCGCCGGCGCTGCCGGTCCTCGAAGCGCGCTTTCATCCGCTCGTAGGTGGGCAGGAGCGACCGACCGACGTGGTCCATCACGTGGTTCGAGTAGCCCTCGAGCAGGCACATCAGCGCCTGGAGCGACCGGAAGATCTCGCGCTGCTCCGGCGTCATCACCAGCTCGACCGCGTAGCCGCCCTTCCCCACGTTCTGGCCCACGCGTCGGACGAAGCTGAGCACGCCGCGTGCGTCGGTGCGCAAGTTGTTCAGGTCCTCGCCGAGCGTCGCGAAGTAGCGGCGCAGCAGCTCGTTCATGTGCTCGCGCACCCATGGATGCGCCTCGAATTCGTAGGCGTGCGTCGTCTCGTGCAGCGCGATCCAGAGTCGGAAGTCCCGCGCCTCTAGTCCCAGCTTCCGCTCGAGGTGGGCGATGTTCGGCTCGACGAAGTAAAGGCGGCCGGTCGTCACCGGCTCGCGGCCGAGCAAGGCGAGGTCGTACTGCCCGAGCACGCGGCGCGACAGGTAGCCGAGCAAAATGCCCATCTGGCCGCTCAGCACGAGCTGGTTGACGTCGCCGAACGCCCGCAGGCCCAGCGTGTTGCTGCGGAGCAGGTCGCCGTTGACCTCCTCGATCGGCTCGAAGAGGAGCTGGAAGTTCTCGACGTTCGCTTCGAGCCATTGCAGCCGGTCGAACACGTAGACGTTGTCGGCGCCGCGCGGGAGCGCCTCGCCGGTGTAGTCGACGATGATCCCCCGGCTTCGGTCGACCATGTCGGCGTACACGGGGCGCAGGTGCTCGTAGCTGCCAAGGTCGCCGGCGCGCCGCGCGATCGCCGAGGCGATGCCCCGCACGCGGCCCCAATCGATCAAGCGAGGTGGCGCCGCGGGGACCGGACGCCTGGAGGCGACGTAGTAAGCGCCGAGCATGGCCGCGACCGCCAGCCCACGGCTGAGCAGACGCACGTAGTCGGGGCGCTGGGACACGGCCTTCCTCGATGGGTTAGTGGAGCACGCGGTCGTCGCCGACGCGCCGCGTTATGTGCTGCTGATCCAGACATTCTAGCAGCGCGAGCACGTATTTCCGGCTCGAGCCGAAGAGGTCGCGGACGTCGGCGACGGTGACGGAGCCGCGCTCCTTCAACCGCTCGACGACGCGATCGCGCATCTCGGCGTACGCCTCCGGCGTGAAGGCGACGTCGTCGCCGGCCAGGACGATGCGCCCCTGGTCGGCCAGCGCCCGAAGTTCCTCCGCGTCCAGCCGCGCCTCGGGCGGCATCTCGCCGAGCGCGGGCGGCGTGTACGGCTGGGCGGCCAGCAGCGCGATCAGCCTGGCCGCGCGCGCCTCGCCGTCCTCCGACAGGCGTACCTGGTGGTCGGCGGCACGGACGAGCCCGTCGCGGTCGACGAGCGCTCCCTCGGAGGCGAGCCGGCTGAGGAGGTGGGGGAAGAGGCGCGGCGGGGCGCCGATGCGGCTGCGCAGCTCCTCTCGCGGCATGCCGGCGCGCAGCGGGTAGGCTGCGTGGTAGTCGGCCAGCGCGCGTTGCGCGGCGGAGGCGAAGCCGGCCGCCGCGCTCGGCGCGAGCAGGAAGTCCCCCATCTTGACCAGCCGGCCGTCGGCGACCATCGCCTCGAACGTTGGGCGCAGCGCCGCGAGCGGCTGGCCGAGCCGCTCCGCCAGCGCCGACGCCTCCAGCGGACCGCGTGCCTCGAGCAGCGCGAGCGCAGCCTCGTCCGGCTCGCCCTTGCGGAGCACCTCGAGGCCCTCGATCAGGCCCACTTCGCGGCGGCGGTGGCGGCGCGCGACGGGATCGACCACTTCGCCGCCGCCGACGGTGCGGTTCGGCGTGCGGAGCACGAACAGGTCTCCCTTGACCACCGCGACCGGCTCCATCAGCCGGAGCTGCGCCCAGCCGGACTCGCCGGGCGCGAGCGCGTTGCCCTGGAGCAGCAGGACGCGCGCCTCGACTTCGGCCGACCCGGTGTGGAGCGTGAGGATGGCTCCGTGGAGCAGCGGGTGCGGCGCGCCGGCCAACACCGCCAGGTTCACGTCGAGCGCGGTCGTCGGCTTCAGCCAGCCCGGCGTCGTGAGCACCTGGCCGCGGCGGACCTCCCCGGTCGAGAGGCCGACCAGGTTGACAGCGACGCGGCTGCCCGGCAGCGCCCTCTGCACTTTCGTTTTGTGCGTCTGCAGCCCGCGTGCGCGGGCCCGCAGTCCGCCCGGCACGACTTCGACCTCCTGGCCGACCGCCAGCTCGCCGCCCATCAGCGTGCCCGTCACGACGGTGCCGAACCCCGCGACCGTGAAGACGCGGTCGACCGGCACGCGCGGCCGGCCGAGATTCGGCCTTGGTGGCGTGTCGGCGAGGCTCGCCTCGAGCTGTGCGACCAGCTCGGGCAGGCCGTTGCCGGTCAGCGCCGAGACGTGCACGATCGGCGCGCCGGCCAGGCCGGTCTTCGCGAGGTACTCCTCCACGTCGGCGTGCACGAGCTCGAGCCAGTCGGGCTCGACGGCGTCGATCTTCGTGATCGCGACCACGGCCCGGTGGACCCGTAGGAGGTCCAGGATCTCGACGTGCTCGACGGTCTGGGGCATCACGCCCTCGTCGGCCGCGACGACCAGCAGCGCGAGGTCGATGCCGCCGACGCCGGCGAGCATGTTCTTGATGAACCGCTCGTGGCCAGGGACGTCGACGATCGACACCTCTTCCCCGCCCGGCAGCTTCAGCCAGGCGAAGCCGAGGTCGATGGTCATGCCCCGCTCCTTCTCCTCGCGGAGCCGGTCGGGGTCGATGCCGGTCAGCGCGCGGACGAGCGTGGACTTCCCGTGGTCGACGTGGCCCGCGGTGCCTACGACGTGCACGTGCTCAGTCTCGTTGACACGTTTTCGAGATGACCCGTATACTTTGCCTCTGCCCCGGGCGGTTAGCTCAGTTGGTTAGAGCGCCACGTTGACATCGTGGAGGTCACTGGTTCGAATCCAGTATCGCCCACCCGGGATGCCATAGGCATTCCCCAAGGCGCATTCGTCTAGCGGCCTAGGACACCGCCCTCTCAAGGCGGAGACCACGGGTTCGAATCCCGTATGCGCTACCGTTCGGGGTCGCGCCAGCGACCTCCGCGCCAGCCACCCAGTCCGTGCCGGAAGGCACGGGCTTTTGCTTTCTCCGCCGCTGGCCGCGGGCGACTGACTTGACGCTCGCGAGGTGCCCTGTTAGCCTGGCCGGCGCTCATGCGAACCCCGATCCTGGTGCGCGTGATGGTCCTGTTGGGGCTGGTTTCCTCCCTCGTCGGGGGGACCGTGTACGCGGCCACTGGCGTCTCGCCGGGGCACGAGGCGACGGTCATCAGCGCCGACGGCCTGAACGTGCGTAGCGAGCCGCGACCGACGGCCGACGTCGTCGCGGTCGCCGGCGACGGCGACTTCGTGAACGTGCTCGAGGGCCCAACGTCGCAGGGGAGCGACGAGTGGTACCGCGTGGAATACGACGGCACCGTCGGCTGGGTCGCCGGCTCGTTTCTCGGCCCACCGCGCGACCGCGCGACCGTCGCGACGCGAGGAGGCGCACGGGCCGATCAGCACGCCGATCGGATCACGCTGCCAGTCCCGTATTACAGCCAGTTCGACGGCTCGCCGTACCAGGCCGGCAACTGCGGGCCGAGCACGCTGCACATGGTGCTGGCGGCTTTCGGCAAGAACGTGCCGGTGAGCGACATCCGCCGGGCGGCGAACCAGATCCAGGGCACAACTGGCTGGTACAGCTCAGGCGTTGCGATCGACGTGCTGGCCGGCCTCGCGGGCGATTACGGGCTGGTCGTGCGGGGGCTGCGCGCCGACGGCGGCTACGACCACTGGAGCTTCGACGAGGTGCGCCAGGCGCTGCGCAACGGCAACGTCGTGGTGCCGCAGGTGCACTTTGCGAGCCTGCCGGGCCACGGCGGCGCAAGCCGCGCGATCGACCACTACATCGCGATCACCGGCTACGAAGGCCGCTACTTCTACTACAACGATCCGGCGTTCAGTGGCGGCGCCGGCCATGGACTCGCGATGACCGAGGACCAGCTCGCGCTCGCCTGGAAGCGCTCTGACTTCCCGTTCGCGGCCTTTTCGCTCGGCCCCGGCCCTGGCATGGCGCCGCTGATCGCCCCGCCGCGGCCGGCCGCCGCGCCGCCGGCCGCCAGTCCGCCGGAGCCGGCGATGGACGTCGCGATCGCCGCGGCCAGGGCCGAGGATTCGGCGCTCATCGCGGCGCCGCCGGCGATCCCGCCGGCCGCGCGGCACCCGCTCGCCGAGCCCGACCAGATCGATCGCGTGGCGATGCCGACGGCGCCCCCGCCGGCGGTCCAGGCGATCGCCGATGCGCTCTCGACGACCTACGACGCGACTGTGTCGGCGGGCGTCGACCACGTGTCGGCCGGCGTCGAGCGGATCTCGCAGACAGCGAATGGCCCGCAACTGTGGACGGCGCTCGCGCTGGCCGTCGGGCTGTCGCTGCTGGGGGCGCGGCGGCAGATGGCGCGGCTGCCGATCTGGCGGCGCCGTCGACTGGCCGTGTCCCCCGCGAGCCAGCCGGCAGGAGATGGGCACCTCGTCGCCGAGCCGATAGCTGCCTGAGACACGCCGATTGGCCTGGGCGCCGGCTCGGTGTTCGCCGAGCCGGCCGCGGCCGTCGTTCCGGATGGAGTGGGGAACCCCGGCCGGCGCTCTGGCGTGCGGACCGGGCCGCGGGGGACGGCTCGGCGGCCGTGTTTTCCCGCCGTTCCCTCGAGGGGTGACATTCACCAGGCCGACGCTCTAGAACCGTCCCGAGATGGTGGCTGTGCGCGCTCGGGCCGCGCCCTCCCCGTGGTCCTCCACCAGAGAGAGGGGTGACCTCGTCGCGGCGCTCGCCGCCGCGGTCGCGCTCGGCCTGGTCGCGCCGCTCGCGCTCGGGCCGAGCACCTGGCAGCAGCGCGGCGCGCTGGCTGTGCTCGTCCTCGCCGTA
>DASRFH010000087.1:0-12285 GCA_035651675.1 Chloroflexota bacterium
ATCGGGCGGGAGCGTATGGGAGTCGAACCCACCCACCCGTGGATCGCACGGGCGCAACGGTTTTGAAGACCGCGAGGACCACCGGGCCCCATCCGCCCCCGTGATCGAGGACCCGGGATTATAGGGAGGCGGCCCAGGGCCGTCGTCCAGGCCGCGTGCTAAGCTCGGCGGCCGGACGAGGCGAGATGGCGACCGTCAGCATTGCCCGCGTGCGCGCCGCGTCGATCCAGGCGGCGGTCGAGCGCGTTCGGTCGCTCTCGCCGCGGACGGCGCTCGTCGGCGTTCTCGCCGCGGCGGTGTTCCTCCGCCTGTGGGGCATCGCCTACGGTCTGCCGAACGCGTACCAGCCCGACGAGCCGTTCCTCGTCGGCGTGGCGGTGCGGATGCTCGGCGACGGCGACCTGAACCCACACTTCTGGGACTACCCGACGCTGCAGATGTACTCGCTGCTGGTGCTGTACGCGGCACGCCAGGCGCTCGCGCCGGCGATCCCCGCGCTCCAGGCGCCCGGGGTCGAGTACCTGTTGGGGCGCCTGCTCAACGTCGCGTACGCGGCCGGCACGCTGGTCGTCGTCTACGTCGTCGGCCGGCGCCTGCTCGACCGTTGGGCCGGCGTCGCGGCCGCGGCGCTGGTCGGCAGCTCGTACCTGCACAACCTTATGAGCCACGTGCTTAAGGTCGACGTGCCGGCCACGTTCGGCTGCGCGCTCGTCCTCGCGGCCGCGCTGCTGCTGCTGGAGCGCCCGAGCTACGGCTGGTACGCCGCGGCCGGCGCGGCGGTCGGCTTCGCCACGTCGGCGAAGTACCCGGTTGCGACCGTCGCGGTGGTCGTCGTCGCGGCGCACGTCGCCGCCTGGCGCTGGCGTTCCCTACGCGAGCTGCCGCGACTCGGCGTCGCCGGGCTGAGCAGCGTCGCCGTGTTCCTGCTCGCCTCCCCGTACGTCGTCCTGGACTTCGCCGGCTTCTACCGCGACTGGTACGCGAACGACGTGCTCTGGGCGGCAACTGGCCACGAGGGCGCCGAGGGCGACGTGGCGCTCACCTACCTCCGCTGGCTGTTCCTCGGCCAGGACGCACCGCTGGCGTGGCTCGCCCTCCTCGGCGGCGCCGAGCTGCTCCGCCGACGACCCGTGCTCGCCGCGATCGTCGCCGTCTTCCCGCTGATCTACTACGGCGAGCTGGCGTCCCTGTGGCAGGTGCGCTTCCACACGTACCTGCTGCCGACGTACCCGTTCCTGGCGGTGCTCGGCGCGTACGGCGTCGCGACGCTCGTCCGGCTGGCCATCTCGCGCGGCGGCGCGGCGACCGCGGCAGCCGCCACCGTGCTCGGCCTCGCCCTTGGCCTCCAGCTCTACAGCGCGGCCGAGTACAGCGCGCTGCTCGCCTCGGGCGACGCCCGCGACGTGGCGCTCGAATGGATCGTGGCGAACGTGCCGGCCGGGGCGCGCGTCGTGCGCGAGGGCTACACGCCCTCGCTCCCAAGCGACCGCTACCGCGTCACAGAGCTCTGGCGCGCGATCGACCAGGACCCGGCCTGGTACCGAGGCGAGAAGGTCCAGTACCTGGTGCTCGGCAAGCTGATGTACGGGCGCTACTTCGCCGATCCGGCCCGCTACAGCGAACAGGTCGAGCGCTACCGGAGGCTACTCGCCGATGCGACGCTCGTCCAGCGGGTCGAAGGTCCGATGATGGGCGCTCGCGGGGGCGAGGTCGACGTGTACCAACTGGCTCCTTGAGGCGACATCCACTCGTCGTCGGGATCGGCGCGGCGCTCGTCGCCGACGCCGCCGCCTACGCGGCGCTGCCGGGCTTCCACGCGCTCCTCAGCCGCCAGCACTGGATCCTCTACGCCTACGTTGCCCTGATGGCCGGCGCGCTCGGCGCGCTCGCCGCAGCGGCGGTGCCACGCCTGTGGGCGGCCGAGGGTACTGGCCCGCGGCCGAACGCGTGGACGCTCTTCGCTGCCTGCCTCGCCCTCTACTCGCTCACGTCGCTCGGCCGGATCGACTCGTACGACGGCGAGATGATGTTCCGCGTGACGGAGAGCCTCGTCGAGCGGCACTCGCTCGTCGTCAGGGACGAGATCTTCCACGCGAGCGAGCCGTACGCGATCTACGGACTCGCGCCCTCGCTCCTCGCCATCCCCTTCTACCTGGTCGCCAAGGCCGCCGGCGCCGATCCGCGCTGGGCCGTGTCGTTCGCGAACGCGCTCGTCACCGCCGCGACCGTGGCGCTAACCTACCGGCTCGGGCGCGAGCTCGGCTTCCCGGCGCGGCGCGGCGGCGCGCTGGCGCTGGTGCTCGCGGTCGGCACGCTGGCCTGGCCGTACGCCCGGACGTTCTTCTCGGAGCCGCTCGTCGCTCTGTTTCTGGTCGCCGCCACACTCGCTGCGCACCGGCTCCGGGCGTGCGCCCGGCCAGCCGACGCCGCGCTTCTCGGCGCGGCGCTCGGCGCCGCCGTCCTGACGCGCGAGGACAGCGTGATCGCCTTGCCGCTCTACGGCGCGTACCTGCTCTATCCCGGCGTCGACCGTCGGCGCTTCCTCGCGACGAAGCTCCTCACCGCCGGCGCCGTCTCGGGCGGCGCCCTCCTCGCGCTCGCGGCGTGGTACCACGCCCATCGGTACGGCGGCGTGTTCGCCAGCCCGCTCCAGCAGATCGGCCACACCTTCGACCTCGCGGCGGGCTCGATCGCCAACGCCACCTACGGCCAGCTCCTCAGCAGCGGCAAGGGCTTGCTCTTCTACGCGCCGATCGTCTCGCTAGCGCTGTTCGGCTGGCCGAGCTTCTGGCGGCTGGCGCGGGCCGAATGCCTGCTGTTCGGCGGGCTTGCGCTGGAGCGGGTGCTGTTCTTCTCGGCCTGGCCGCGGTGGGATGGCGGCATCTCCTGGGGGCCGCGCTTCCTGGTCCCGATCGTCCCGCTCCTCGTGCTGGCGAGCGGCTACGCCCGCCCGGCGCGCTGGCTCGCCGTCGCGCTCGCCGCGCTCAGCGTGCTGGTGCAGCTTCCCGGCGTCGCGCTGCTCTACACGGACCCGCTGGACGCGGCGATGGACGGGATGCAAGCCAACCTCGAACAGATCTACTTCGTGCCGCGCTATTCGCCAATCCTCGTCGGCCTGCGGCTGCTGCTCGAAGGCAGCGCGCGCCCCTTCGTCCCGATCGCCGACCCGGCCTGGCGGTTCCCGGTCCACGCCGCGCTGGCCGCCGCGGCCGCGCTCCTGGGCCGCCGGTTCTGGCTGGGCGTCAGCTCGACCTGTCCACCGCCGCCAGCGTCCCAACCAGGTCGTACGCCAGCGCGTCGGTGATGCGCACCGGCACGATCGTCCCCGGTGCCACGCGCTCGCGCACGAACACCAGACCGTCCACCTCCGGCGCGTCGCGGTACGAGCGGCCAACCGCGCCGTACGGCGCGCCGTTGGCCTCGACGACCTCGCCCTCGACCAGCACGTCGAGCGTCCGACCGACCTGCGCCCGGTTGCGTTCGAGCGAGATGCGCTGCAAGAGCTTCATCGCGCGCCGGTATCGCCGCTCCTTCACCTTCGCCGGCACCTGGTCGGGCATGAGGGCGGCGCGGGTACCCGGCTCGACCGAGTACCGGAAGACGCCGACGCGGTCCATCTGGGCATCCGCCAGGAACGCGAGCAGCTCTTCGAACTCTTCGTCGGTCTCACCGGGGAAACCGACGATCAGCGTCGTGCGCAGCGCGACGTCCGGCATGGCGGCTCGGAAGCGGCCGATCAGCTCCCGCAAGTCCTGGCGCGGCCGTCGCATCCGCGCTAGCACCCCCGGGTGCGCGTGCTGGAGCGGCATGTCGACGTACTTGACGATCTGCGGGTGCCGCGCGAACGTCTCGATCAGCCGGTCCGACACGGTTCCTGGGTAGACGTACATCACGCGCAGCCACGGGATCTCCGGCACGGCGTGGAGCAGCTCGTCGAGCATCTGGGCCAGTCCGTCGCGCATGCCGAAGTCCTTGCCGTAGCCGCTCGAGTCCTGCGAGACGAGCACGATCTCCTTGACGCCGCGCGCGAGCAGCTGCCGCGCCTCGGCGACGATCCGCTCGACCGGCTTCGACCGGTGCCGCCCCTTGATCAGCGGGATCGCGCAGAACGCGCACGTGTGGTCGCAGCCGTCCGCGATCTTCAGGTAAGCGCTCGGCCCGCGCGCCGCCCGCGGGGGCGCGGAGGCGACCTGCTCCGGCCCGATCCACGTCGGGCGGACGCCAGCCCGCACGGCCTCGAGCAGCCGCGGGATCTCAGCCCAGCGCATCGCCCCGAGCGTGCCGTCGATGCCAGGCACCGCCTCGCCCAGCCGGTCACCCCAGCGCTGGGCGAGGCAGCCGGTCGCGATGAGCTGCTGACCGCGCTTCTTGCGCGCCGCCAGCCCTTGCAGCGCCGCGAGCGACTCCTCCTCGGCGGCCTTGATGAAGCCGCAGGTGTTGACGATCAGCGCGGTGGCGCGCCTCGGGTCGTCCACCTGCTCGTAGCCAGCCTGCCGCAGCAGCTCGGCCATCTGCTCCCCGTCGACGAGGTTCTTCGGGCAGCCGAGCTGCTGGAGGTAGAAGGTCGATGGTCGAGGTTGGGCGGTGGCGGGGTGCTCTGGTCGGGCAGCTCTGCCGGGCACGGCGACCTCTGGGTGGCGTCGGGTTCGAGTCTAGCGGAGGGGCGGCGAGGGCGCCGGCGTTCGGGCGCCGCTGCCGCGGGCGGTCCGCTCATCGGGCCTCACCGCGACGCCAGCCACTCCTTTTTCGCGACCTCGCCTTTTGGCCCGATCTGGCCCACTGCCAGGCCGTTGTAGATGACGTCGACCAGCCCCGCGTCGCCGACGTACAGTGAAAGCCGACGCTCGGCGCGCCAGACCTTGTGCTCGCCGGGCTGCAAGATGCCCGCGAAGGTGACCTGGCCGTCCGCCTCCACCTGCACCCACACACGGCCGGAGGTCTTGGCGTCGATCGTTACGCCGCGCTGCCCGGCGGCCGCCGTCGCGCTCGCCTGCGCGTCGGGCGGCAGCGTCGGCGACGGCTGCGGCGTCGCGGTCGGTGCGACCGTGGGCGCCACGGTCGGGCGCGGCGGCGGCGTGGGCTGGAGCGCCGGCGCCGGCGTGGCGAGCGGCTCGGCCGCCGGCGAGCCGCTTTGCGCGACCGCGGTCGCCGGGCTGAGCACCGTCGTGTACCGCGGCAAGGTCAAGCCGACCGCCACGCCGAGCAGCGCCAACGCTACCGCCGCGCCGATCCCGCGGAGGGGCAGGCCGGCGTGCGCGGCCGGCAGCGCGGCCGAGCTGCTCACGGTCGGTCGGACGCCGACGGATTCGCCGCGCGCCTCCTCCTTGTTCAGGAGCTCCGCGGCTTCGATCTGGTCGACGCCAAGGAACCCGGCGTAGGCGCGCACCAGCCCGCGGGTGAAGACCGGCGGAGGTAGGACGGCAAGATCGTTCGACTCGAGCGCCTCGAGGAAGCGGCGCCGGATTCGCGTGTGCTGCTCGACCTGTTCGAGCGTGTAGCCGCGCGCGATCCGGGCGCGCAAGAGCAGCTCGCCCAGGCTGGTCGGCGTTAGCTCGGGCTCCACCAATCCCCCAAGACGCGCATCGCTGACGGGTGGGCCGCTCGAAACACTATACCGGCGCCCCTGGCAAGGGGCAAGGCAGGCGAGCGGCGGGAGGCAGGCCGGTTCTAGCGGCGGCGCGCCACCACGAAGTGTGACAGGCCGAACCGCTCGAACGCCGTGGACTCCAGGAAGTAGAAGATCCGGCGCAGCGCCCCGCCGACGAGCCGGTTCCGCGCCGCGAAGTTATCGAAACCGGGGTAGACGTAGCTATGGACGTCGATCGTCACCGGGAGCCCGTCGAAGAGCCGCTCGATGCCCCGGTGCGTGTACGCGCGCACGTGCGGGGCGAAGCGGCGGCGCAAGGGATCTGGCAAGTAGCCGACCAACGGGATGTTGCCGAAGACGAAGCGCTTCCCAACGTAGACGCCGTGCGTCTCGAACGGGAACCAGCGGTTCGGCGCGTAGATGACGACGTGGCCGCCGGGCCGCAGCACGCGGACCGCTTCGGCGATGGTCCGGCGGTCGTCTTCGACGTGCTCGATCACTTCGTTCAGGAAGACGACGTCGAAACGGGCGTCGGGGAACGGCAGATCCTCGCCGAACGCGACCTGGATGTTCGGCAGCGAGGCGCTCGCCACGGCCACCCGTTCCTCGTCGACGTCGACGCCGTGCACGTCCTCGGAGAACCCACGGAACTTCTCGACGTACGTGCCGAGGCCGCAGCCCACGTCGAGGATCGCCTTGTCGTTGAGCGGCACGTGCCGCTCGATCAGCGCGAGCCGCCGATCTTGGCCGAAACGCCAGACGTAGCTCGGGTGCCCGAGCGTGATCCACTTCGGCTCGGCGGCCGCGAGCGCAGCTTGTTCCAAACGCGCCTTCTCCCGGGCGCCTGGCCCCTGGGCGCCTTCTGTCAACGGGTCCGGGATGCTAACAGGCCGGTCGGGGCACGGCAAATGCTCGGCGGAGCGAAGGGGGAGCCTGTTTGGTCGCGTTGACTTGACAACATGCCGTTGTTAAGATCGCAAAGAGTAGAAACTGAAAATCGAGGTGTGCCCGCATTAGCGTCAAAGACCTTCGTATTAACGACCGGATCCGCGTTCGCGAAGTTCGGCTGATTGGAGACGACGGCGAGCAGCTCGGGGTGCTCCCAACATTCGAGGCCCTGAGGATCGCCCAGGAAAGGGGCCTGGATCTGGTCGAGGTGGCGCCGACGGCGATTCCGCCGGTCTGCCGCTTGATGGATTACGGGCGGTTCAAGTACGAGCAAACCAAGAAGGAACGCGAGGCCCGTAAGAACCAGAAGGTCGTCGAGCTCAAGGAGGTCCGGCTGACGCCGCGGACCGACGAGCACGACATCCTGGCGAAGGTCAAGACGATCACGCGCTTCCTCGACGAAGGCGATAAGGTCAAAGTGACCATCCGCTTCCGCGGGCGGGAGCTGGCGCACCCCCAGCTCGGGCGCCAGGTGCTCGAGGAGGTTCACCGGCATCTCGCGAACACGGCCGTCGTCGAGCGCCCGCCCCTGATGGAAGGGCGGGCGATGTTCATGATCCTCAGTCCGCCCGGCGCTCGGGGCGGGCCGGGCGCTCCGCCGACGCCGCGGCCGGACGGGCAGACGGCGGCGGTCCGGCCACCGGTCCCCGCCGGCCAGGTTTCGCCGCGTCCGCCGGCACCGGCAGCAGCGCCCGGCCAGATCGGCAGGCCGCCAATGGCGCCGCAACGCCCGGTGCCGGCCGGTTTGGCACCTGGCGCGCCGCGTGCGCCGGCGCCGCCCGTCAGCCAGCCACGCCCAGCCGGCCCGCCGCCGCCTCAGCGGACGCCCGGCCAGTAGCCGTCTAGGAGGCGATCTCCACCGCCGCGCCGGTGCGCGGCCGCGGCGGTGGGTCGTCCGCCGGCTCCGCGGCAAGGATCGCCGCGGCTTGCGCGGCGACGCCCAGGCGCCGGCAGTCGCAGTAGGCGGAGAACGTGCTGGCCCGCAGCAGGCGCACACCGGCGTGGTTCAACTGCGCGCCGTACTCTCGCTCCAATCGGACGAACCGCGCCAGGCGCCGCAGCGCGAGCTCCACCTGGGCGTCGTGGCGGAGGCCCACCAATCGTTTGCGCGTCGTGGAAGACACGGCCACGTCCACACCTCGGCGGTGGCGCCCGGCACCGCCGGGAACGCCTGGCTGATGCTGATGATTAAAGCCGGCTGGCCCGTTAAAGGAGGGGATGAATCGCTCCCGCCGGCGTTAGAGCGCAGGCCAGCGCCCAGGCGGCCGCGGCGATCAGTCCCCCGAGGCACCCCCGCCAGCCGCGCCCGCCGTCGCGACGGCGCGCGCGAGCGCCGCGAACAGCGCGCGCCGCTCCTCGCCGTCCGCGCCGCGGGATTGGACGAGCCGGCCGGCGAGGTAGGTTGCGAGCGGAGCGTACTGGCGGGCGCCGGACCCGTGGGCCGCATCGCGCGCCAGGTCGAGCAGCGCATCGGCCTCGGCGGGCTCGAGCCGTAGCACGGCGTCCAGGCCCGGGTCGCCCAGCTCGGCGACGAGAGCTTCGCGGAGGCGGTCGAACCACGCGTTCACGGCGACACGATTCTAGCCGCGCCAGTCGGTACTAGACTCTGGGGTGCCCGCCCTCGCGCCGCTCGCGCTGCCCGGCTTCGCCGAGATCCCGGGCGCCGAGTTCGCGTCGATCGACGCGTTCCTACAATTCCAGCGCGCGGCCGTGGCCGGCGCGCGCTACGCCGTCGAGCTAGATGCCGACGCCGCCTGGTGCGCACTCGACCCCGCGGCCCAGCGGCGATTCCTCGCGGTGGTCCCAGACATCGTCGCGCGGCATGGCCAGGCCGCGGCCTGGCGGCGCGCCTGGTGGCTGCTCGCGATCGGCGGCCGCCCGCGCGCGCCGTTCGAGGTCGGCACGCCGACCGAGCAGGCCGAGGCGTTGATGGCGGCCCTGGCTGCCGCCTACGAACCGCACGAGCCGCCACACGATCGGACCGAGGAGATCGACGGGTGGTGGCGAGCGCTCACCGCCCAGGTGCGCGGCCACATTGCGCGCTACACGGCCGACCGGGTGCACGCCGCGCGGCATCGCCTGGCCGTCGAGGGTGTCTTCGGGGAACCGGTCGACGCCGGCGAGCCGACAACGCGCACGCAGAGGCGCGGCAAGAAGCACCGCCAGCACGCGCCCAGCCGGGCCGCGCTCCGCCGGCTCCACGACGCCGACCGCCGCGCGGTCGCGGCGCAGCGGGCGCTCTCGCGGCGCTTCCAGCCGCTCGGCCCGGTCTGTGGCGCCTGCACGCGTGAGACGGGCGGCTGCTGCAGCCTCACGGTGCCGCTCTTGTGGCGGGAGGCCGACTACCGGCTGATGGCGCTCGGCGCCGTCGAGCCTCCCTCGCCGAACGACGACACCCCGACCGGCTGTCCGTTCCTCGGCGCAGCCGGCTGCCGTCTACCGGCCGAGCGGCGCCCGCACATCTGCCGGGCGTTCTTGTGCGAAAAAGCCGAGGCTGCCCTGGGCGGCGAGCTCGAAGCGGCCTGGGCCGAAATCGGCGACCTCGCGACCGCCAGGAGCCAGCTTACCCTCTAGCCCCGGCAGCGTGAGATGTGGAGACGAACGGTTTAACGAGCGTAGAAGGCCGCGTTGTAGAGCGTCAGGCCGTAGATCGTGCAGCTGATGAAGAGCGCGACGCACACGCCGATGACCGCCACGTAGACGCCGACCTTCTTGTCCTCTTCGACCAGGTTCGGCGCGAGCGTCTTTTGAGCCAAGCAGGATCCTCCGTACAGTGGCGCGATATTCCGTGGCCTTGATAGAAGACGCCGCGACCGTTCCGCCGTCAGAATTTGGCAGGCAATGGCTGTCAGGTTTCGGCTGACGCCGCCTGTCAGGAATCGTCCCGCCGGGCGAGCGCCAGGACGGACACGCCGACGGGCAGGTCTCGGTGCCGCAGGATGAGGCGCTCCGCGGCCATCGCCGTCCGAAACCCCGCTTCGAGCAACGTCGGGATCTCGCCCAAGTCGTCGCCGCTCGCGCCTATGACGCGCTCCGCGATCCTCTTCGCCGCGGCCAGCGGCAGCAGCAGGCTGTTGACGTACGTTACGCGCCGCGGCGCGAGCCCGGCCTGCCGCAACAGCGCGCGCAGTTGGCCGGCTGTGTACCGGCGCGCGGTGTGGACCGCCTCGTCGTGCGCGCCACGCAGCCACTCGTAGGCGGGCAGCCGCAGCAGCAGCCAACCGCCAGGTCGGAGCACCCGCCGCAGCTCCCGCAGCGCGGCCCCGTCGTCCGGCACCGCGCGGTGGTAGAGCACCTCGAAGGAGGTGACCAGGTCGAACGCGGCGTCGCGGAACGGCAGCGCGACGACCGACGCACGCGCGAGATCGGCGCTGCCGCGCGCGGCCGCCAGGTCGATCGCGAGGTCGGACCAGTCTACGGCCACGACGCGACCGAGCCGACCGAGGAGCGCCAGGTTCCCGCCGGTGCCGCAGCCGGCATCCAGGATCCGCGGGTTGGGCGGCAGCTCGACGCCTCTCAGCACGTCCCAGGCGATCGCGCGCGTGCCGACGTACCACCAGTGGCGGTCTTCGACGGACCGCATCCGGGCGTACTGGTCCCGGTTCACACCGTGGTGGGCTGCGCCGTCAGCTCGTTGACCGCGTGTGCCACCGCGTCGACGTCGGCGAGCGGCAGCTCCGGGTAGAGGGGGAGGGAGAGGATCTGGGCGGCGATCCGCTCGGTCACGGGAAGGTAGGGTGCCTGCTCGGCCAGCTCCTGGTACGCCGCCTGACGATGGACCGGGATCGGGTAGTGGATCAGGGTGCCGACCCCGCGCGCAGCCAGTCCGGCCTGCAGCTCGTCGCGCCGCGCGGCGCGCACGACGTACAGGTGCCAGGCGTGCTCGGCCCAAGGCGCGGTCGTCGGCGCGCGCACCCCGCGCAGCAGCGCCCCGTAGCGGGCGGCCCGCTCCCGCCGCGCCGCGTTCCAGCCGGCCAGGTGGGGCAGCTTGGCGCGCAGGAAGGCCGCCTGCAGCTCGTCGAGCCGGCTGTTGATCCCCTTGCTGGCGTGCACGTAGCGGCTGGTCTGCCCGTAGGCGCGCAGCCCGCGCACCCGCTCGGCCACCGCCGGGTCGTTGGTGGTGACCATCCCGCCGTCGCCGACCGCGCCCAGGTTTTTGGTCGGGTAGAAGCTCCAGGCGCACGCGTCGCCCAGCGAGCCGACCGGCCGGCCCTTGTAGCGCGCCCCGTGCGCCTGCGCCGCGTCCTCCAGCACCTTCAGCCCGTGCCGGCGCGCGACCGCCAGGATGGGGTCCATGTCGCACGGGTGCCCGTAGAGGTGCACCGGCACGACCGCCTTGGTCCGCGCCGTCACCCGCTCCTCGAGCCGGGCCGGATCCATCGTCATCGTGGCCTCGTCCACGTCCACCAGCACCGGCACGGCGCCCGCCGCGGTCAGCGCGCTGACCGTCGGCACCGCGGTGTGCGAAACCGTGATCACCTCGTCGCCCGGCTCGACCCCCAGCGCCGTCAGGCCCAGCTGGATCGCCTCGGTGCCGTTGGCGACCCCCACGCCGTGCGCGCAGCCGCAGGCGGCCGCGAACGCCGCCTCGAACGCCGCCACCTCCGTGCCCAGGACGAGGTAGCCGGAGTCGAGCACGCGCTCGAAGGCGGCGCGCAGCTCGGCGCGCAGCGCCGCGTGCTGGGTCTTGAGCTGGTTGAACGGGATCGCCACGCGCCCCACCGCTACGCCCGGGCCCCGGCGGGTGCGTCCCCCGCCGCCCCGGCGCCCCCCGCGGCCTCGCCGCTCCCCCCGGGGCGCTCCCAGTAGTGGTCGCGGTGCCGGCGGTAGAAGGCGACCATCCGCGCCAGCCCCTCCTCCAGCCCGACCGTCGGCCGCCACCCCAGCACCCGCTCGATCTTGGCGTACGAGGAGTGGACCGAGCCGACCTCGATCGCCCGCTTCTCCGGCGGGAACGGCACCAGCCGCACCCGGCCCGCCCCGGCGGCCCCCACCACCAGCTCGGCCACCTCCCGCAGGCGGTACGGCCGCAGCCCCCCCAGGTTGAACGCCTCGCCGTTGGCCGCCTCCGACGCCCCGGCCCGCAGGAACGCGTCGACCGCGTCGTCCACGTAGGTGAAGTCGCGCAGCTGCTCCCCCGGCGCGTAGAGCGTGACGTCCTGCCCGTCCATCGCCTGGCGCACGAACCACGGCAGGAACCCCTGGCGCCCGTGGCTCATCAGCATCCGCGGCCCGTAGGTGTTGGTCAGCCGCAGCGCCGCCGCGCGCACCCCGTGCACGTCGTTGTACAGCAGGTGGTAGCGCTCCCCCGCCGCCTTGTTGATGCCGTTGACGTCGGTCGGCACCACCAGGTGCTCCTCGTCCAGCGGCAGGTACCGCGGCTTGCCGTAGATCTGCCGCGTCGACGCGTACACCACCTTGACCCCCGGGTTGTGCCGCCGGCACGCCTCCAGCAGCGTCAGCTGCGCCCGGCAGTTGATCTCCAGGTCCGTGCGCGGGTCGCTCATCGAGTCCACGTGGCTCACCTGCCCCGCCAGGTTGAAGATCACGTCCCGCCCCTGCACCAGGTAGTTGATCGACCACTCGCTGCGCACGTCCGCGACGTTGACCACCACCCGCCCGCCCAGGTCGGCCACGTTGTGCAGGTTCCCCCCGTACCCCGGCACCAACGAGTCCACCAGCAGCACCTCCGCCCCCAGCTCCACCAACCGCCGCGCCAGGTTCGAGCCGATGAACCCCAACCCCCCCGT
>DASRFH010000088.1:0-13893 GCA_035651675.1 Chloroflexota bacterium
GAAACCCTACAGGTACCGGAGACCAAAAGGTGGTAGCTGTACTTGGGAAGCACTCATCCAATCCCCATAAAGGGGACTGAAACTCGACGTACTGCACGAAACGGCCTTCCAACGAGGCCTGCGCGAGGGGAAGCACTCATCCAATCCCCATAAAGGGGACTGAAACGGCGTCGAGGGCGCGCCGGACCATCGACGCCAGCTCGTCGCGGTCTGAAGCACTCATCCAATCCCCATAAAGGGGACTGAAACCCGATGGTTGCGGCTGTTGGTTGTCGGTCGGCGCTGGCGATTGGAAGCACTCATCCAATCCCCATAAAGGGGACTGAAACTGAACGTGTACACCGTTCCCCCTGCCGCGCCACGGGTTCGTGGAAGCACTCATCCAATCCCCATAAAGGGGACTGAAACGGCGACCTGGGGTAGGCCGCCGGCCGCGGCTGCGGCACGAAGCACTCATCCAATCCCCATAAAGGGGACTGAAACTTACGTTCCTGGCGCGCCGTTCTGGCCACGTAGACACGCCCATGAAGCACTCATCCAATCCCCATAAAGGGGACTGAAACCCTGGACGAGGTCGGCGGCACGCTGCGCCTGGTTCGCCAAGAAGCACTCATCCAATCCCCATAAAGGGGACTGAAACTCTGCCGGCGCATCACGGCCGGCATCGGGCACGCCCGGAAGCACTCATCCAATCCCCATAAAGGGGACTGAAACGGTACATCGAGTCCCACGTCAGCGGCAGCATGACACCTGTGAAGCACTCATCCAATCCCCATAAAGGGGACTGAAACTCGACATCCGCCCTCTTCGGGCGGGATGCCAACCACGCCCGGAGGAAGCACTCATCCAATCCCCATAAAGGGGACTGAAACTGAGTAGACGGGGCGCATGCCGGCCAGCAAGGCGTCGTGAAGCACTCATCCAATCCCCATAAAGGGGACTGAAACGTGCAGGCTTGCCGAGCAGGGCGCGCTTGCGCGCCCTGGAAGCACTCATCCAATCCCCATAAAGGGGACTGAAACAACTGATGGGGCAGCAGGTGCCGGACGATGAGGCGCGTTGGAAGCACTCATCCAATCCCCATAAAGGGGACTGAAACTCCACGTACTGCACGAAGCGCCCCTCGAGAGCCGCTTCCGCCAAGAAGCACTCATCCAATCCCCATAAAGGGGACTGAAACTACCGGTCGACCGGCATCTCGTGCCGGCCGGCCTGGGTTCCGAAGCACTCATCCAATCCCCATAAAGGGGACTGAAACGTCGGCTTGTGCCCGCCGAGATACAGGCCGCCGCAGCAGACTGAAGCACTCATCCAATCCCCATAAAGGGGACTGAAACCATTTCTCCCTCCGTTGGGACGACCCTGCGGAGGGGAACGAAGCACTCATCCAATCCCCATAAAGGGGACTGAAACCCAACCTCCGGCAGGTCCTCGGCGAGCGTCCAGAGGGAAGCACTCATCCAATCTTCATAAAGGGGACTGAAACTCGCGCGCCAGGCGCGCGTGGCCCATCAACGAGTGCTGAAGCACTCATCCAATCCCCATAAAGGGGACTGAAACTCGGGCGGCTCGAGAGCCAGCCCCGGAGGGCGGTTTCCGAAGCACTCATCCAATCCCCATAAAGGGGACTGAAACGCGCAACCGCTCGTCGACGTATTCGATGAAGCGGCCCTGGAGAAGCACTCATCCAATCCCCATAAAGGGGACTGAAACGCCGGCTGGCGCGCGAGGAACGCGCGCGCCTTCTTGACGGAAGCACTCATCCAATCCCCATAAAGGGGACTGAAACCTCGTGTTCCTCCTGGCAAAGCTTGATGTCGCTGGTCGTGGAAGCACTCATCCAATCCCCATAAAGGGGACTGAAACGGTCAGCCCTGTCGCACGCACGTACTGTGCGACTTTGAGGAAGAAGCACTCATCCAATCCCCATAAAGGGGACTGAAACCCGAGTTCCAAACGAGCCTCGTGGTGGGTTCGACGTGGACGATGAAGCACTCATCCAATCCCCATAAAGGGGACTGAAACTTGCCCTGGCGGTTCCCGCCAGGCCAGGGCGTCCACGTCGGAAGCACTCATCCAATCCCCATAAAGGGGACTGAAACGGTGGCCGTACCCAGATGCAGCCGTCGACCCGCCAGTTCGTGAAGCACTCATCCAATCCCCATAAAGGGGACTGAAACCCTTGCTGAACTGGGCTTTGGTCATGCGTCCCATCGTGAAACGAAGCACTCATCCAATCCCCATAAAGGGGACTGAAACATCAGCCGCACCCAGGCCTCGTAGCCGACGTCGGTGAGCGAAGCACTCATCCAATCCCCATAAAGGGGACTGAAACACACGCTAGTCTCGAATATCGAAGACTTGCTCGAGTTGATTGAAGCACTCATCCAATCCCCATAAAGGGGACTGAAACGGACCTGGATCGGGTCCGTCGGCGTCGCCACCAGGTTCGGGAGCGCCTCGGGCGGGGCGCGCCGGGCGAGCGTGGCGTTCGTCGGGCCTGGCAGCCGCGGGCTCGCGGGCGGCGAGCCGGGCGACGCCGACGGCGGGGTGACGGGGACGACGGCCGTCCGGCGACGCCGCGCATCCGGGGAAAGTACCGATGCGCCGGCGCCGACGGCGCGTCTACCCATGCCGCGTCCCCGCTGGAGGTGAGGCCGTGCCCGCTTCTGCCGGGGAGGCGCCGCCACCCGGCCGCTACGCGCCGGCCCGGGGCGGCAGCTTCCTCGACGTCGACTTCGACCGGACGCCATTCACCGTCGCGTGGGAGGTCACGCGCGCCTGCGCGCTCGCCTGCGTCCACTGCCGGGCGTCGGCGATCCCGCGCCGCGACCCACGCGAGCTGTCCACCCACGAGGCGTTCCGCCTGATCGACCAGGTCGTCGACGTGGGCCGACCGATCCTGGTCGTGACCGGCGGCGACCCGCTGATGCGCGACGACCTCGAGGAGCTGCTCCGCTACGCGGTCGGCCGCGACCTGCGCGTCGCCCTCTCGCCCAGCGCGACCGGCCGCCTGACCCGGCCGGCGCTCGCGCGCATCAAGGCGACCGGCATCCACATGCTCCACCTCAGCCTGGATGGCTCGTCGCCCGCGGTGCACGACGCCTTCCGCGGCGTCCGCGGCTCGTACGACCGCACGGTCGCGCGCCTGCGCGACGCGGCCGAGCTGGGCTTCCTCGTCCAGGTCGGCACGACCGTCAGCCGCCACAACGTCGGCGACCTGGCGCGCATCGCCGACCAGGTGGGGACGCTCGGCGCGGCCGTGTGGACGCTCTTCTTCCTGGTCCCGACCGGGCGCGGCCAGGCCCGGGACATGATCGGCCCGGAGGAGCACGAGCTGGTCTTCGCCTGGCTGCGCGAGCTCTCCCGGCGGGCGCCGTTCCACGTCCGCACGATCGCGGCCCAGCACTACCGGCGGGTCGTCGTCGAGGCCGAGCGGCGGGCGCACCCGGGCGGCGGCGCCGGTCCGCCGCGCTGGCAGTACACCGGGACGGGCTTCACGGCCCGCGTCGAGCGGACCGCCTCGGCCACGCGCGGGGTGAACGACGGCAACGGCTTCTGCTTCGTCTCCCACACCGGCGAAGTCCACCCGTCCGGCTTCCTGCCGCTCGCGGCGGGGAACGTGCGGGAGCGGCCGCTCGCCGAGATCTACCGCGAGTCCCCGCTTTTCCGCGAGCTGCGCGACCCGGCGCGCCTCAAGGGCAAGTGCGGCGCCTGCGAGTACCGCGCGGTCTGCGGCGGCAGCCGGGCGCGCGCCTTCGCGCTGACCGGCGACCACCTGGCCTCCGACCCCGCCTGCGCCTACGTGCCGAAGGCCTACCGCGGGCGCGCGGGCGCCAGTCGAGCCGCGGCCGCCGCGGTGGAGGAAGGACGGCCGTGAGCGCCCCGCCGACCGGCGTCCTCCTGATGGCCTACGGCTCGCCGACCTCGCCCGACGACGTCGCGGCCTACTACGCCGACGTCCGCCGCGGGCGGCCGCCGACGCCGGAGCAGCTCGCCGAGCTGCGCGCGCGGTACGCGCGCATCGGCGGCACGTCGCCACTCAACCGGATCACCAGGGCGCAGGCGGCCGCGCTGCAGCGCCAGCTCGGCCCGGGCGTCCGCGCGTACGTCGGGATGAAGCACTGGCACCCGCGGATCGCCGAGGCGGTCGACCGCATGGCGGCGGACGGCATCCAGCGGGCGGTCTGCCTGCCGCTCGCGCCCCACTACTCGCGCCTCAGCGTCGGCGACTACCACGCGCGCGCCCGCGCGGCCGTCGAGGCGGCCGGCGCCCGGATCGAACTCCTGCCGGTCGACGGCTTCCACCTGGACCAGGCGTTCCTGGCGGTCGTCGCGCGGCGGGTGGGCGAGGCGCTGGAGCGGTTCCCGCCCGACGAGCGAGGGGGCGTGTCGGTGCTCTTCACCGCCCACAGCCTCCCCGCCCGGATCGCCGCGGAGGGCGACCCCTACCCGCGCCAGCTCGCCGAGACGGCCGAGGCGGTCGCCCGGATGGTGGGGATCCGCCGCTGGTCGACCGCCTGGCAGAGTGCCGGCCGGACGCCCGAGCCGTGGCTCGGCCCGGACGTCAAGGAGGCCATCGCGGCGCAGGCCGCCGAGGGCGCGCGGGCGTTCCTGGTCTGCCCGGTCGGGTTCGTGGCCGACCACCTCGAGGTGCTCTACGACGTCGACGTCGAGTGCCAGGCGCAGGCGCGCCGGCTCGGCGTCCACCTGGAGCGCACGGACTCGCCCAACGCGGCGCCCGACTTCGTCGCCGCGCTGGCCGGGCTGGTGCGGGCACGCCTCGCGCGGGCAGTTGCGCCGTGATGGCGCGGCGGGTCGCGGTCGTCGGCGGCGGCGTGACGGGGCTGGCGGCCGCCCACGCGCTGGCCGCGCGCGCCGCCCAGGGGGACGGTTCTGGCGTCGAGGTCACGCTCCTGGAGGCGAGCGACCGGCTGGGCGGCAAGGTGCGGACCGAGCGGGTCGACGGCATGCTCTTCGAGTGTGGGCCAGACGCGCTCTTCCTGCGCTCGCCGTTCGCGCTCGATCTCTGCCGGGGGCTCGGGCTCGGCGACCAGGTCGTCCGCGCCGACCCCCGGCACCGGCGAAGCTACGTCCTGTTCGGCGGGCGGCTGCACGCCATCCCGGCCGGCATGGAAGGCGGCGTGCCGCGCGCGGTCTGGCCGATGGCGTCCAGCGGGCTGCTCTCGCCGCTGGGCAAGCTGCGGGCGGCGCTGGAGGTGGCGCTCCCGGCCGGCCGAACCGAGGCGGACGAGTCGGTCGACGCGTTCGTCCGGCGGCGCTTCGGCCCGGAGGTGGCCGAACGGGTCGCCGGCCCCCTGCTCGGCGCGATCTACAACGACGACGCCCGCCGGCTGAGCCTGCTGGCGACGGCGCCGCACCTGCGCGCCGCCGAGCGGCGCGACCGCAGCCTGCTGCTGGGCGCCTGGCGCGCCGGCCGCCGCGCGGGTGGCCACGCGCCGGCGCCGAACGGCAGCGCACCGGCCAGCCCGTTCGTGTCGCTGCGCTGTGGCCTCGACGGCCTGGTCGAGCGGCTGGCGGCCGGGCTCGCCGGCGTCGACGTCCGGCTCGGGGCCGCGGTCCGCGCGCTGCGGCCCGAGGCCGGCGGCTTCCTGCTGGAGACCGACGGCGGCGAACGGCTCGTCGCCGACCGGGTGGTCCTGGCGGTGCCGGCCTACGAGGCCGCCCGGCTGCTCGAGCCGCTGAGCTTCGCCGCGGCGGCGCACCTCGCCGCGGTGCGCTACGCCTCGAGCATCGTCGTCGCGCTGGCGTTCCCCGCCACGGCGGCGCGGGCGCTCCCGCCGGGCAGCGGCTTCGTCGTCGCGCCCGGCGAGCCGCGGCTGCTCGCGGCGTGCAGCTGGCTGTCCCGCAAGTGGCCGCACTGCGCCCCCAACGGCGAGCTGGTCGTCCGCGGCCACGTCAAGCCCGAGCGGCGGCCGGACGCGGCCTCGGCGACCGACGCCGAGCTCGTCGCCGGCGTGAGAGGCGAGCTGCGCGATCTCTTCGGCCTGACCGCGGCGCCGCTCGCCGCGCGCGTCTACCGGTGGCCGCGCGCGCTGCCGTCGTACGCGGTGGGCCACCTCGACCGCCTGGCGGCCGTCGAGCGGGCGCTGGGCGATCTCCCGGGGCTGGTGCTGGCCGGCGCGGGCTACCGCGGCGCCGGCGTGCCCGAGTGCCTGCGCCAGGGCGTCGAGGCCGCCGAGCGGGCCATGGCTGGCGCCGGCTGGGCGGCGGCGGCGCCAGCCGCCGCGGCCGCCCAGCGGTAGGCGTTGGCGGCAGCGCCGATCCGCCAGTTAGGCCGCGGCCCGTTCAGGCGGGCTCGTGGCCCAGCACCCGCCAGAACAGGTGCGCGGCCCACGCCGCGTCGCGGGCGAGCGGCGCGCCGTACCGGTCCGCCAGCCCTCGGCCGCCGGCTACGCTTCGTCCGCTGGATCGGCGACGACAGGACCTGAGCCTCGAGGCGCGCCACGACCGCCCGCGGGCGCTCCGTGTCCTGCTTGACACCCCGTATACCCGGCCGTAGGATGCCGCTCAACCGAATAGGGAAAACGAGAAAAGCGCGGGCGATCCCACATCCTCGCCGAAGGAGAGGCTGGTATATGTCGCGCGTCTCGCGTCGTCGTTTCGTGTTCACCACCGCCGCGGCCGGGTCGGGCGCGTTCCTGATCGCCTGCGGCGCCGGCGCGCCGCCCACCAACACCCCCGCGCCGGCGAAGCCGACCGAGGCGCCGAAGCCGGCCGCCACCACCGCGCCGGCCGCGACCGCGGCGCCCGCCGCCCCGCCCACGGCCGCGCCAGCGGCGACGAGCGCACCCGCCGCGGCCGCCGCCACCAAGCCGGCCGCCGGCGCGACGCCCGCCGCGGCCGCGCCGGCCGCCGCTGGCGGCCCGACCACGACGCTCACGCTGCTCGGCTGGGACTACGAGCCGCCGCTGGTCAAGGAGAACCTCGACCGGTTCATGCAGCAGCAGCCGCAGTACAAGGTCGACTACCAGCCGATCTCGGGCGACTACCTCGAGAAGCTGCTGACCAGCTTCCGCGCCAAGACGCCGATGGACGTGGTCTACGTCCGCGACCAGTACCACGCCTCGTGGGTCGAGTCGGGCTTCCTGCTCCCGCTCGACGAGGACGACGAGATCAACGCGCTGTACGCCGACATGTTCCCGTACAACGCGCAGCAGATGCAGTGGAAGGGCAAGAAGTACGGCCTGCCCTACTACACCGACTTCGACGTCCTCGCCACCAACATGAAGATGATCAACGACGCCGGCTTCGACAAGCCGCCGGCCACCCTCGACGAGCTGCGCAAGATGGCCGAGACCATCAAGCAGAAGAAGATCGCCGAGTACCCCATCTTCATGGACCTCTCCAAGGGGTCCGACGCGATGTGGGACTACTGGATGTACACCTTCGCCTCGGGCGGCCACCTGCTCGACCAGGAGGGCGCGCCGACCTACCCCGACAAGGACAAAGTCCCGCTCGCGATCCTCGAGTGGTGGGTCGCCGCCGCCAACGACTGGCAGATCGTCAACGCCAAGGCGAACATGGAGCCGCTGCCCTCCGGCGCGCTGACCGCGATCCGCTCGCAGGGCACCCAGCCCGGCTACGGCACCGTCGCCTTCATGGCGCACTCGCGCTACGACCTCGAGGCCGACAACGCGCCCGAGCGCTCGAAGTCCGCCATCCCGGGCAAGATCAACATCCAGTTCGGCCTCTTCCCCGGCCTGGACGCCAATTCGCCGCACAACGTCCCCGCCTGGAACCGCTACTACGGCATCCCGATGACCGCCAAGAACAAGAAGGACTCGACGGCGCTCATCAAGTACCTGGGCGGCAAGGACAAGACCGGCCAGTACTACACCGCCAAGCGCTGGTGGCTGCTGCGCGCGCTCGGCATGGCCTACAAGTCGCCCTGGAGCGACCCCGAGGTCCAGGAGAAGACCAAGAAGTTCATCGCCGACCCCGACCTGATGAACAAGCAGAACAGCCTGGCGATCGCCCGCGACGGGCTCGAGAACCCGTGGTGGACCGACTGGTACATGGACCTCCAGGCCAACATCCAGCAGGCGCTCCTCAAGCAGAAGACCCCGCGCGAGGCGCTGCAGGCCTCGGCCAACAAGGCCATCCAGCTCAAGAAGGACTGGGAAGCCAAGAAGTGAGGCGACGGGATCGGCGGTCGGCCGTCGGCGGTCGGCGGGTCGGCGGTCGGCACGCGCGCGGGGCGGCGGCGGGAGCTGATAGCTGATTGCTGACCGCTGACCGCTCGACCCAGGCTCTGCCGGCCAGGCGCGCCTCCCTCGGCGCGCGCCTGGGCCGGTCGCCGTCCGCGTTCGCCTACCTGCTCAACGCGCCGGCGATCCTGCTCCTGCTCGCGCTCGTCGCCTACCCCATCCTCGACGCGTTCTGGCTGAGCCTCCACCGCTACAACCTGCGCCGGCCCGACGTCTACGACTTCGTCTGGCTCCAGAACTACGTCGACGTGCTCACCAGCGACCTCTTCCCGGGGTCGCTCGGCGTCACGCTGCTGTTCACCTTCTGGTCGACGGTCGGCGTGCTGGTGCTGGCGCTCGGCGCGGCGCTGGTCGCCAACGAGAAGACGCCCGAGCAGCCGGTCCTGCGCACGCTCCTGCTGCTGCCCTGGGCGATGCCGGGCGTGGTGACCGCGCTGATGTGGAAGTGGATCTTCCACCCGCAGGCCGGCGCGCTCAACGGGCTGCTCTTCTCGCTCGGGCTGATCCCCGCCTACCGCTCATGGCTGATGGCGCCGGACACCTCGTACCTCTCGATCGTCACCGCCAACGTCTGGAACACCATGCCGTTCTCGGTGCTGGTGCTGCTGGCGGCGCTGCAGACGATCCCGGGCGAGCTGTACGACGCGGCGAAGGTCGACGGCGCCGACATCTTCGGCCGCTTCCGCTACGTGACGCTGCCGTGGCTGGTCCACCCGATCCTGATCGTGCTGATCGTCCAGGCGCTGGGCGGCATCCGCATCTTCGAGATCATCTACCTGCTGACGGGCGGCGGCCCCGGCAACGCGTCGACCACGCTCGGCTTTGCCGCCTACATGACCTCCTTCGTCTCGACCGACGTCGGGCGCGGCAACGCCTGGGCCTACACGATCGCGCTGCTCACCTTCGCGATCGCCGTCGTCTACATGCGGCTGCTCTACGGCCGCGGGGACATCCGCACGTGAGCCCCGGCGTGCCTTCTCGCCTGGGCGAGGGTGCCCGACGGGCCGGTGAGGGCGCCGGCCGGTGAGCTCGACCGCGCTCGCGCCGCCCCGCCGCCGTCTGCGCCTCAGCGGCCGGTCGCTCGCCATCCACGCCGGCGCCGTCTTCTACATCCTCTGGATCGCGCTGCCCTTCGCCTGGGTCGTGCTCACCAGCTTCATGACCGAGGCGGAGTCGATGTCGATCCCGCCGCACTGGATCCCCGACTACATCACCTTCGACAACTACCTTGCGTTCGTCGAGCCGTCGCGGTTCGGGGTGTCGTTCGTGGGCTCGGGGGCGGCGCAGGCCGCGCCGCGGGCGCTGCTCAACAGCGCGCTGGTGGCGATCTCGGTCGCGCTGCTCAACCTGGTGATCGGCTCGCTCGCCGGCTACGCCTTCGCCCGGCTCGACTTCCGCGGCTCGGCCGCGCTGCTGATGACCTACCTGGCGACGCGCATGGTGCCGGCGCTGGCGATCATGGTCTCGCTCTACCTGATCTTCCAGACGCTCGGCCTGCTCGACACGCTGGCCGCGCTCGTCCTCAGCTACCTGACCTTCACCGTGCCGTACTCGGTCTGGATCATGGCCAGCTACCTGCGCACGATCCCGCGGGAGCTCGAGGACGCCGCGCTCGTCGACGGCTGCAACTGGGGCAGCATGATGCTGCGCGTGTTCCTGCCGGTCGCGACCCCCGGGCTGGTCGCCTGCGCGATGTTCGCGTTCATGTCGTCGTGGGGCGAGTTCCTCTACGCGCTGCTGTTCACCTCGACGCTCAGCTCGAAGACCATGCCGATCGTGATCGCCGGCTTCGTGACCGACGTGAACACCTCGCCGACGCTGATGAACGCCGGCGGCGTGCTGGCGGTCATCCCGCCGCTGGTGTTGGCGCTGCTCTTCCAGCGCATGCTCGTGCGCGGCATCGCCGCCGGGGCGGTCAAGGGATGAGGGCGCTGGCGCTGGCGCTGCTCGTCGCGCTGGTCGCGGCCGGCTGCAAGGGCGTGGCCAGCTCGGCCGGCGCGCCCGGCCAGACGCCCCAGACCCAGCAGCTCGCCGCCGGCGCCAAGGTGAGCAGCAGCACCGGGCCGCCGAAGGTCACGATCGACCGCGACTGCTCCAAGCTCGGCGACACGACCGACGAGTACGTGTGCGTCAAGAACGACGACCAGCGGCCGGCCGACATGGGCTCGTGGGTGCTTCGCAACGTGATGGGCCGCTCCTTCAACTTCCCGCCTGGCTTCTCGCTCGCCCCCGGCGCCACCGCGAAGGTCCACACCGGCGCCGGCACCAACTCCGCGACCGACCTCTACTGGAACTACACCGTCAAGCCCGCCTGGGAGACCGGCGACAAGCTGACGCTGCTCAGCAACGAGAACGTCGAGGTGTTCGTCTCCGACCCGAAGCGGGCCTGAGGGCGCGGCCCCGGGCCGGCGATACTCCTTCCGTGACCGACGCCACCCCCGAGCCGACCCGTGTCCGGACGATGTTCGCCCGCATCGTCGCCCGCTACGACCTCATGAACCGCCTCATGACCTTCGGCCGCGACGGCGCCTGGCGGCGGGCGACGGTCGCGGCGGTCGCGCCCACCGCCGGCGCGCGCGTCCTCGACGTCGGCTGCGGCACCGGCGACCTCACGCGCGAGCTCGCCCGGCGCGGCGTCCGCCTGGCCGTCGGCCTCGACCCGGTGGAGGCGATGCTCGACGCGGCCGCCGCCAAGCTCGCCCGCACCGGCGGCGCGGCCGCGCTCGTCCAGGGCGACGGCCTCCGCCTCCCCTTCCCCGACACCACGTTCGAGTGCGTCGTCAGCGCCTTCGTGATGCGCAACGTCCCCGACGTCCCCGCCGCGCTGCGCGAGGCGCGCCGCGTGCTGCGCCCCGGCGGCCGGATCGGCATCCTCGAGCTCACCCCGCTCCAGACGCCCCTCCTCGCCGCGCTCTTCCGCCTCTACTTCCACCGCGTCGTCCCGCTCGTCGGCGGCCTCGTCGCCGGCGACCGCGCCGCCTACGCCTACCTCCCCGCCTCGGTGGACCGCTTCCCCTCCGCCGACCGCCTCGCCGCCATGCTCGACCGCGCCGGCTTCGGCAAGGTCCGCTACCGCCGCTTCATGCTCGGGACCGTCGCGCTCCACGTCGCCGAGCGCTGACGCCCCCGCGCCCGCCGGGCGGGGACTCCCGTCCGTATGAGCCAGACAGACGGACGCTGACACCCCCGCGCCCGCCGGGCGGGGCTGGCTGCGCTCGCCAGCGTCTTGACCGAGACGACGGAAAACCCCACGTCCGCCGGGAGGGGCTCCCCTCGGGCGGCTGCCACCTGGTCCGGCGCTGGAAGACCCCACACCCGCCGGGAGGGGCTACAGCGGGATGCCGTACGACGCCCACTTGCGGTCGACCAGCTCGCGCACCTCGGGCGCCATCGCCAGCTCGCGCGGCCACCCGCGCGGGTGCCGCTCGTCGTCGAGCTTGCGCGTCGCGTCGATCCCGATCTTGGCGCCCACCTGCCGCCTGGGGGCGGCGTGGTCCAGCCGGTCGAGCGGCCCGTCGACGACGAGCACGTCGCGCCGCCAGTCGACGTTCTGCGCCACCCGCCGGGCGCAGCCGGCCAGGTCGCCGAGCGGCTGGTCGGCGTCCACCACCACGATCGCCTTGGCCAGCAGCGTCGGCATCAGCCCGAAGAGGCCGGCGATCACCTTGTGCGCCTGGCCCGGGTAGCTCTGCCGGATCGCCACCAGCAGCACGTTCTGGAAGCCGCCCTCGACCGGCGCGCTCAGGTCGACCACCTCGGGGTGCAGCAGCCGCACGAACGGCACCAGCAGGCGCTCGGCCGCCTTGCCGAGCCACAGTTCGTCCCGCGCCGCCCGCCCCGGGATCGCCGCCGGGAAGACCGGGTCGCGCCGCCGCGTCAGCCCGGTGAGGTGGAACACCGCCGCCTCCTCGACCGGCCCGTAGTGCCCGGTCCGCTCGCCGAACGGCCCGTACGCCCGCCGCTCGCCCGGCAGCAGGTAGCCCTCCAGCACGTACTCCGCCGCCGTGGGGACCTCGAGCTCCACCGTGCGCGCCGGCACCATCTCGACGGGCGCGCGCCGCAGGAACCCGGCGAACAGCAGCGGGTCGAGGTCGGCCGGCAGCGGCACCAGCCCGGCGAGCAGCGCCGCCGGGTCCGCGCCGAGGACGATGGCGAGCGGCACGCGCTCGTTCGGCAGCGCGTGGGCGAACGAGGCCGGCAGCGCCGCGAGCGGCACGCCGGCGGTCCGCTCGTCGTAGAGCTGCACCCGGCCGGAGCCGACGTGCCGCCCGCGCGCCGCGTCGCGCCCCAGGAGGAGCGGCAGCGTCAGCGACCGCCCGGCGTCCTCCGGCCAGGCCCGGAGCGCGGGCAGCGCGTCGAACGACGGCCGCTCCTCGACCACCTGCTGCGAGGGCGCCGGCCGTCCGCGCCGCGCCACGCGCCGCGGCGCCACGCGGCCGAGCTGCGCCACGTCCCCCACCGCGCGCAGCACCGCGCCGATCCCGCCGCCGCCTTGCGCGATGCCGAACAGGTCGGGCAGCCGTTCCCGCAGGTCGTCCAGCTTCTCCACGCCGAACGCCAGCGCCGCCCGCTCGGCCGAGCCGAACGCGCCCACCAGCACCGGCGCGTCGTACCCCTCGACGCGCTCGAACAGGAGCGCCGGCCCGCCCCGGTGCGCCACCCGGTCGGCCACCTCGGCGATCTCCAACTCGGGCGACACCGGCGTCGGGATGCGCCGCAGCAGGCCGCGCGCCTCGAGGGCGGCGCACAGGCCGCGCAGGGCCTGCCCGGAGCCTGCCGAGGGGGCGCGGAACGCCACGGCCGATCCTACCACGGGCCGGCGGGGGCGGGCCCCGGGCGGCGCGCGCCGGCGGGTGTCACGGGGCTGGCGGGGGCGTTCCTTTGCGCCGGCGCCGGTTGGGGCGGCGCGGCTGGCTCGCCGCCGCGGCGGCGGCGCGCGCCGCTGCCTGCTGCTCGACCCAGGCGCGCGCGGCGGCGGCGAGCTCACCGGGCGGCAGCACCAGCTCGCCCGCCGGCTCGTCGGCGTCGACCAGCGCCCACTGTTCGACGTCGGGGCGCGTCCAGACCGCCGAGGCGAGCGCGAGGTACACGAACGCGTCCTGCCGCGTGGCGAAGCGCGGCGGCAGGACGGCCCCCTCGGCGGTCAGGATCGAGTACCCCATAAAGGGCACATGCTGCCCCAGCCGGCACCACCGGCGCGAGGGTGCCAGCACCCGGAAACGCGCCGGCTGGCGGCGCGCGATCGGCCTCGCCGAGCCGCGGTCCGCCGACGCCGAGCAGCGGGAGGGCGTCGGCGGTCTGCTCGGGCGAGCCACGCCGGTCGTACCGCGCGACCACCGTCTCGGGCGTGAGACGACCGCCGCCGACGGGGCGGCGTCGGTCTCGTCCATCTCGATCGGGACGGGGCCGGCGGCGATGCCGCGCACGCCCGGGCGCCTCCGTGCTCGACGGCCAGGATCAGGCTCAGCCGTCGCGCCGCCGGGTGGCGGCCTCCTGGATCCAGCGCCGGCCCGCCTGGAGGACGCGGGCCGGCGTGTGCTGGCGCGTCTTCAGGTCGAGGTCGGCGATGGTCGTGCGCGCCAGCTCGGCGCGCCAGGCCGCCTCGGCGCGCTGCATGGCCGCGGCGATGGCACAGGGCGGCTGGTTCGGGCGGACGGCGCCC
>DASRFH010000089.1:0-21656 GCA_035651675.1 Chloroflexota bacterium
CGGGGGCACCACTGCGCGCCCGCGCCACCATGCGCCACCTTCCGACGCTCCTGGTCTGGCCGCGACGGTCACCGTTCCCGCGCGTCCCCGATGGCCAACACCGCGGCCACCGCCGCACGCACCTCCGCGTCCTCGGGCCGGGACTGGCGCAGGCGCCACAGGACCAGAGCAACCGCCGAGCCCCGGGGGCCGACGATTCCTCGCGCCTCGGCCAGCAGCGCGCCGAACGTCTGCGCTCCGTCGCGCGCCGGTCTACGCTCCGGACCGCCGTCCCAGGACGCGCTCACGCCCACGGTTCCTCGCCCACGACCACCAGCGCCCCAGCGGATGGGTCGACCATCAGGGTTCGGCAGGACCGGATCGCCGAGCACGCGCTCCGCACCGCGGGCCCGCACCGCGCACCGGCGTCCACACTGGGCGCCGCGCGCACGGACCAGCGGACGGCCACGGGGCGCGCCAGGTGGAAAGCCCCGGGGTCCGCCACGCTCGCCGCTGCCCCGTTCACCGCCCCTCCTCGTGTCGTGCGTTGCCGTGCGCCAGCATGCCGCCCCGCGGGCGCCCGTGCCGTTTCAGTTCTGTTTCATATGGCGCAGCAGTCCGGCCTGGGGCTTGGTCGATCGAACGCGTGGAAGCCGAGGCGTTGATGGCCCGCGTGAGCCGCACAAGGAGCGGATCCGCCTGGAGCGGCTGAGGAAAACGCTGACGGCGCTCTAACACGCCGTATGGCATTCTGGCCTCGCTGGCGACCGGTGTGCCGCGGCTTCGGCGCTGGCTGGCGGGCCACCGGTGGGACGACGTGCTCGCCACCTTTCGGCCGGTTCTGGTACCGCTGGGCTCACCGCGGGGCGGTGCGCCGATCCTGAGCCGGCAAAGCCAGCTGCTCGTAGCGTGGGGGAGGACGCGTGGAGGAACGACGGATGGTGGGTGTCGGGGATGCGGCGGTCGGGGACGTCGCCGAGGCGGTCCAGAACAAGCTGACTGTCGTCATCGTCGAGGGTGAGCTCGCCCTCCAGCTGGCCGAGGGTCTGGCGCGGGAGCGGCTCGAGCGCGTGCTTACCGCCGCCTGGCAGGCCAGCCGGCTGCTCGGGAAGCTGACGCCGGCCCCATCGCCCGTCCGGGTGGCGTCCTAGAACCGCGTCGCCCGTTCCCGGCGTCGCTCTTCGACGGGGTCAGCGAAGCGCCGGCTCACTGTTGCCGAGCTGGCGGCGTCGGGGCCCCGGAGGACCGATCGGCCCCGACGCCGCCACGGGCGTTTACGCCGGCTGTAACTCCTTGGCCGCCTTCGCCAGCAGATCCCGCGACCCTGGGTAGACCGGCTCTTCCTTCGTGATGAACTCGAGGACGACCGGCCGGCCCTCCTCGGTGGCGCGGATCCCGCGTTCGAGGGCGGAGCGGACGTCGCCCGGGCCCTCGACCCGCTCGGCATAGGCGCCGAGGCCCTCGGCGACCTTCGCGTAGCTGCCGGACAGCTTGTTGGAGCCGTACCGCTCGCTCGCGTTCGGCATGTGGTGGCCGTAGCCGCCCATGACCCCGTTGTTGAGCAGCACGGTCATAATCGGGATCCGCTCGCGGACGGCGGTCTCGACCTCCATCCCGGCCGTGCCGAACGCCAGGTCGCCCATGACGTTGACGCTCAGCTTGTTCGGCTGGGCGAGCTTGGCGCCCATCGCGACGCCGTAGCCGGTGCCGAGCTGCGTCGACTTGCCCCAGCCGAGGTACCCGCGCGGCGTGGTCGCCTGGTAGAAGGGCAGGATCTGGTCGCGCGGGTTGCCCGAATCGTGCGTGACGATCGTGTTCGCCTTGTCGACGACCTGGTTCAGCTCCCAGATCACCCGGTACGGGTTGATCGGGGTGCCGTCGGAGGTCAGGCGCGGGAGCCATTCCCTCAGGAACGCTTCGCGCGAGGCCCGCACCTCGGCGACCACCTCGTCGCGCCGGCCGCCTGCTTGGAAGCCCTTCAGCTCGTCGAGCAGCGCGGCGAGCACCAGCTTGGCGTCGCCGACCACGCCAAGCTCGATCGGGTAGTCCTTGTCCACGTCGGCCGGGTTGTCGGTGATCTGGATCATCCGCTTGCCGGGCGGGATCGGCGTGACGAAGTTGCTCTTACCGACGAAGCCGGTGCCGACGCCGACGACGAGGTCGGCGTTGACGAGGAAGCGCGCCGCCGAGCCGGTCGTCGTGTTGCCACCCGCGCCGAGCGAGAGCTCGTGCGTCTCGGGGAACGCGCTCTTGCCGGCCATCGTCGTGAAGACCGGCGCGGCGATCAGCTCGGCGAACTGGCGCAGCTCGGCGGTCGCGTCGGCCCACAGCGCGCCGTGGCCGGCGACGACGACGGGGCGGCGGGCGGCGGCGATCAGCCTGGCCGCGGCGCTGACGTCGGCGGGGTCGCCAGCCGAGCGGTAGCGGCGGCCAGGCGCGTAATCGAGCTTCGGCAGCTCCGCCGCGCCGACGTCGCGCGGCACCTCGACGAGGATCGGGCCGCTCGGGCTCGACCGGAGCTGGGTGAACGCGCGGCGGAACAGCTCGGGGATGCGGTCCACGAAGTTGACGCGCGCCGTCCACTTGGTGACGTGGGAGAACGGCGGCAGGGGGTCGAACTCACCGCCGGCCCGGCGCTGGTCCGGGCCGCCCGGGATCATCAACAGCGGGATGCGGTCGCCGTGCGCCTGGGCCATACCGCCGAAGGCGTTCTCGATGCCGGGCCCAGCCTGTACGACGATCACCGTCGGCTTCGCGCCATTCGTGGCGCGAGCGTAGCCGTCGGCCATGTTGATGAGCGTCTTCTCGGAGCGGGCGATGATCGGCCGGATGCCGATCTTGGCGGCCGAGTCGATGATCGCGTTGTTCGGGTACGAGAACAGGTACTCGACCCCTTCCCTTTTGAGGATCTCGGCGATCGCGTCGTTACCTTGCATCTGTCACCCTCCTCAGCTTTCCAACCACTTGTCGATCGTGAAGTCCGGTGCGTTGTAACGCGCGAACATCCTACTCTCCCGCTCGCGCACCTCGACCGCCTTGTCGTAGACCCGGTCGGCGACGGCCGCCGGGATGACGAGCGCGCCGTTCACGTCGGCGTGGACGACGTCGCCCGTGCGGATGGTCGCGCCGTCGACGACGACTGGACTGCCGACGTCGAGCCAGCGCAGCTTCCCGTGCATCGGGGACAGCCCCGCCGCCCAGCACGGCAGCCCGATCCCGCGCACGCCGTCGATGTCGCGGATGGCGCCGTTGCTCAGGAACGCGGTCGCGCCGGCGAGCTTCATGATCGTGCCCATCCCGTCGCCGATCGTGACCGTGTAGCGCGGCCGGGGACCGACCGACTCCATCACCGCGAAGACCGGCAGCGGCGCGCCGCCGCCCGACCGCGCCTGCTCGACCATCAACCTGATCCAGTCCTTGAACAGGCTGGGTGGATTGTCCATCCCGGCGGTCGTCGTATCCATCCGGGAGGTGACGGCGATGCCGACACGCACGCCCATCTCGGGCATCAGCGCGCGGACGTCCGGCCCGGTGTAGCCGATCGTCGGGTCGAGGTGGCCGAGCAGCTCCAGACCGTTCGCGACGGTCGGCGTGTCGAGCTCAGCTAGCCGTAGGACTTTGTCCCAGTTCACGCGGGGCGCTCCTCGAAGGTTTGGCCCCGGGATGGTACTGGGTCGCCGGCGCCGCCTGAGCCGGCAGCGCGTGCATCCACAGGTAGCAGAGCGCGACGAAGAGCAGCGAGACGCCGGCCGCGTGCCCGAGCGCGCTGAACAACTGCATCCGCGACCACACGATCGCCGCGCCGATCAAAGATTGCACGACCACCGCCGCGAACGCGGCGAGCGCGCCGACGTAGAGGTCGGGGCGCTCGCGGCGGAGCGGCGCGGTTCGCCAGAGCAGCCAGCCGAGGCCGACGACGCTCGCCAGCGCGAGGAGCCGGTGCGCGAACACCGCGCCGACCGGGCCGCTCAGCCCCGGCACCACGTGCCCGTTGCAGAGCGGCCAGTCGATGCAGGCGAGCTCCGCGTTCGTGTGCCGCACGAACGCGCCGACGTAGACGACGATCATCTGGAAGAGCGTCAGCGCCACCACGGCGAAGCGGTACGTCTGCGTAGCGGGCGCCGTCGCGCGCCAGGCGTCGAGGCGGTCCTGCTGCCAGACGAACGTGGCGAGCAGCGCCGTCGAGGCGAGGCAGAGCAGCGAGATGCCGAAGTGCGTCGCGAGGACCGCCGGGCTCTGCGGCGACATCACCGCCCAGGCGCCCATCCCGGCCTGGCCGACCAGCGTGACCAGCATCAGCGGTACCAGCACCCGAACCTCGCGCCGCCTCCGCCAGAAGACCCACGCGCCGACGGCCGTGCCGAGCACGAGGAAGCCCTCGACGCCGGTGACCGCGCGGTGCGAGAACTCGATCGCCGTCGCGACCGCGAACTCGGGGATGAAGCGGCCGTTGCAGAGCGGCCACGACCGGCCGCAGCCCTCGGCCGAGCCGGTGTTGGTCACCGTTGCGCCCATCACTAAGACGAGGAACATCCCGACCGCCGTCGCTGCGGCTAGCCACCTCACGAGCGCGCGCATTGGCCAGACGTTAGCAGGTCAAGAACCTCTCAAGGAAACACGATCGCGAGTTCGTCCGTTCTTGCTCGTTCACGCGGCTGCGACGCACGATTTGTTGGTGCGCAAGCGCTTCGACGAGCCGCCGGACTGGCTCTGCCTCCCGTGGCTTCTTCTGCTCGCGCTGCTGGCGTCGCTTCCCGTCCGACGCCACCGTACGCCGCTCGACGTCTCGTAGCGCACGCTAGGCGCACACGGGCTCTTCGTTCGTCCAGCGGTTGAACTTGCCTGCCTCCTGCTGCGCCAGGCGGGAGCGGGCCGCGTACCACAGGTTCGCCCACTCGCGCCAGTCGGTCAGGGCGCTCTCGGGGTGCTTGCGGCTGCGGGCGACGAAGCCGGGGAAGGCCGGGCGCCCGGTCGGCTGGCCGATCGGCTGGTAGCGCAAGTCGAACGACCAACGGATGCCGTCGGAGACGTTGGTCAGCGAGGCGTGCTTGGTGAAGTGATGGAAAAGCAGCACCCCGCCGCGCCTGACCGGCAGCGGCACCGGCTCGCCGCCGAGCAGCACGTCCGGGATGTGGTTGCCGTTGGTCGTGCAGTGGGTGACCAGCCCCTCGCGGTGGCTGTACGGGATAGCCTGGAGGCAGCCGTTCTCGACCGTCGCGTCGGTGATCGGCAGCCAGACGGTCAGCATCTGCGTCTCGTCGGCCTCGGGCAGGTGGACGCCGCGGTCCTGGTGCCAGTCGGTTCTGGCGAGCAGCGAGTTGCCGCGGAGCGCCTCCGGCACGTCGCGCTCCGGCGGCTTGATGCGGGTGTGCTGGATCGGGTTCGAGTAGATCTCCGGCCCGACGAACTGCTCGACCACGTCGAGCAGCTTCGGGTTGGTGAGCAGGCTGAACACAGCCGGGCCGAGGTGGATCGGCGTCTGCTCGGTCACGCCGCTGAACGGCAGGGCGATGTCGAAGTACGACATCATCTTTGCTTCCGGTCCGGCCTCGTTCAGGACGACCGCGAAGCGCTGCGCGAACGGCAGGTCGCGGTGCGCGGACCTGATCGTGCCGTCGGCGACCCAGCGGTCGCACAGCTGGTCGAGCACGCCCTCGTACTCCCGGACGACCGGGTCGAGGTCCTCGGCCGGGTCGAGCACGTCCTCGACGATCAGGTAGCCCTGCTCATAGAAGCGATCGACGTCGACGCGTCCCGCGACTGCCATGGGTGCGCTTTCTCCAGTTAAGTGTTGGTGTCCAGCATAGCGCGTTAGACTGGCAACTACGCGACCCGCGGCGCGTTTTCGGCGAAAACGCGCCGCACCCTGCCAGGGGACCCATGCGCATCATCGTCTTCACCGGCAAGGGCGGCGTCGGCAAGACCAGCGCGGCGGCCGCGACCGCGCTCCGCTGCGCGAAGCTCGGCTACCGAACTATCGCCGTCAGCACCGACCTCGCCCATTCGCTCGCCGATAGCCTCGACGTGCCGCTCGGCCCCGAGCCGACGCCGGTCGCGCCCAAGCTGTGGGCCCAGGAGACCGACGTCTACCACAACCTCGAGACCCACTGGGGCACCGTGAAGGAGTGGCTCGAGGCGCTGATGGCCTGGCGTGGCGTGGACAAGGTCGTCGCCGACGAGCTGGCCGTCCTGCCGGGCATGGATGAGCTGGCGAACCTGCTCTGGATCAACCAGCACCACGACTCGGGCGACTACGACGTGATCGTCGTCGACGCCGCCCCGACCGGCGAGACGCTGCGGCTGCTCTCGTTCCCCGACGTGCTGAACTGGTGGATGGAGCGGCTCTTCCCGATCCAGCGGAAGGCGATGGGCGTGGCGCGGCCGCTGCTGCGCAACCTGATCGACATCCCATTGCCGAGCGACGCGGTCTACGCGACGATCGAGCGGCTGTTCGGCCAGCTCGAGCGGCTGCACGGCATGCTGGTCGACCCCGACCTGACGTCGATCCGGCTCGTCTTCAACCCCGAGCGGATGGTCGTCAAGGAGACGCAGCGGACCTACCTGTACCTGAACCTGTTCCAGTACCCATGCGACCTGGCCGTCTGCAACCGGGTGATCCCCGACCGCGTCCGCGACGGCTACTTCGACCACTGGAAGGAGACGCAGGCGCGCTACATCGAGGAGGCGGAAGAGGCGTTCAGCCCGCTGCCGATGCGGCAGATCCCGCTGTTCGACGACCAGGTGGTCGGGCTCGACGCCCTGGCGCGGATGGCGGAGGCGCTCTACCCGGGCGACGAGGATCCGACCACCGTGTACTTCCGCGGCCAGCCACACACGATCGAGCGCGACGGCGATGGCTACCGCCTCGTGTTGCCGCTGCCGACCGCGGCGAAGGGCGAGGTCACGCTGCGGCAGCTCGGCGACGAGCTGTTCGTCCGCGTCGGCCCGCACCGGCGCACGCTGCTGCTCCCCCGGGCCGTCGTCGGTCTCCAGCCGCGCGGCGCCAAGCTGGAAGAAGGCGTCCTGCGGATTCGCTTCGAGCGCGATACCCTTGTCGGAGCAAGGGAGCATGCCCCCAGTGGGGCGCGGGCGGCCGCCGCGGGGCAGCCGGCCGAGGGGAGAACGTCGAATGGACGAAAAGACTAAGCGCGACGAGCTCGTCATCCGGATACCGAACTTCTTCAACTGGATCCCGGAGGACTTCAAGTCGCACATGCGCGCCGCCCGACGGGAGCAGCTCCTGGCGGTCCGCAGCCTGATCGACGCGGCGATCGAGCGGATGGACGAGGGAGATAAGTCCGACCGCCGGCGCGGGCGCGTCGACATCGCGGTCGAGTAGGTGGCCGACCCGAGCTCCAGGGCCGGAACGACCTACTGGACCCCCGCGATCGAGGAGTACCTCCAGGGGCTGACCGCGCGCGAGACGCCGGGGATGCGTGCCGCGCTCGACGCCATCGAGCGGGCGGGGATGCCGGCGATCCAGGTCGCGCCGACCGATGGGCGCATCATCGAGGTCCTGCTCCGCATCGCCGGCGCGCGGAAGGTGGTCGAGATCGGCACGCTCGCCGGCTACTCGGGGCAGTGGATCCTGAAAGCGCTGCCCGCGGACGGCCGCCTCTGGACGATCGAGTCCAGCCCCACCCACTTCGAGGTCGCCAGGGGTGTCTTCGAGCGCGCCGGGCTGGCCGACCGCGTCACCCAGCTGCTCGGCGCTGGCCTCGAGGTGCTGCCGACGATCGAGCGGTACGGGCCGTTCGACGCCGTGTTCGTCGACGCGGACAAGCCGAGCTACCCCGGCTACGCCGAATGGGCGCTGCGGAACCTCAGATCCGGTGGCCTGGTGATCGCCGACAACACCTACCTCTTCTCGTACCTGGTCGGCGAAACCACGAGCGACGGCCAGGCGCGCGACCAGCGGGCCATGCAGCGGTTCCACGAGCTCATGGCGCGCTCGTTCGACGCCGTGACGATCCCGACCCCGGACGGCCTGACTGTCGGCCTCAAGCGGTGAGCCTCCGCGACGAGCTGCGTCGGCGGATCGACGGGACACGATTCGTCGACACGCACGAGCACCTGATCGAGGAGCGGACCCGCCTCGCCGGGCCCGGCGCGCACCGGATGCTGCCGTGTGACGACGCGGCGCTGCTGTTCGCCCACTACGCGAAGGACGACCTCTGGTCGGCGGGGATGCGCGCCGAGGAGGCGAGCCGGTTCTTCTCCGCCGAGGTCGAGCCGCGCGACAAGTGGCCGATCCTCGCGCCGTACTGGGAGCGAGGCCGCCACACCGGTTACCTGCGGGCGGTGGCCGAGACGATGCGCATCCTGTGGGGCGTCGAGGTGCTCGACGGGGAGGCGTTCGTCGAAGTGTCCGACGCGATGCGCGCCCACGCCAAGCCGGGCTTCTACCGCCGCCTCCTGAACGGTCCGGCCGGCGTCGAGGTCGCGCAGGTGAACTCGATGGAGGCGACGTTCTGCGAGTCCGAGCAACCGGATCTCCTGCAGCAGGACCTCAGCATCGTCGTCTTCTCGACCGGCGTCGAGCCGGACGCGGTGGCCGAGCTCGGCCGGCGCGCTGGCGTGGCGAACGCCACCACGCTCGACGGCTGGCACCAGGTGATCGATTGGGCGTTCGCGACCTACGGGCCACGCGCCGACGCCGTGAAGTCGCAGGCTGCCTACCAGCGGCGGCTCGACTACGCGCCGGTCCCGGCGGAGGACGCCGCGCCGCTCTTCGCCCGCATGGCACGGGGCGACGCGCTGGCGCCGGCCGAGCGTAAGGCGCTCGAGGACCACCTGGTGCGCTACTGCGTGGCGCGCGCCGACGAGTACCACTTGCCGGTCAAGCTGCACTGCGGCTACTACGCCGGCGTCGACCGAATGCCGCTCGAGCGCGTGCGGCAGAACGCGGGCGACGTCTGCGGGCTCCTGCGCGACTTCCCGAACGCCCGGTTCGTCCTGATGCACATCGGCTACCCCTACCAGGACGAGTACGTCGCGCTCGCCAAGCACTACCGGAACGTCTACGTCGACCTCTGCTGGGCCTGGATCATCGCGCCGCGCGCCTGCGTGCGGTTCGTCAAGGAGCTCCTGACCGCCGCGCCGTCGAACAAGCTGTTCACGTTCGGCGGGGACTACGCCAACGTGGAGAACGTCGTGGGCCACGCCGCGGTCGCCCGGCAGGGGCTTTGCCAGGCGCTATCCGAGCTTGTGGACGAGGGCTGGCTGCGGCCGGACGACGCGCTGGCGCTGGTCGAGCCGCTGATGCGCGGCAACCAGCGGGCGGCCTTCCCGATCTTCGCTGCCCCGATTGACCGGAGTCGAGCAGGTCGGTAGGATCGGCCGTGGGCGAACCGTCATCCCGAGGAGCGGCAGTGGCGAGGGAAACGAGGCCCTGGCGTCCGGGTTTCGTGCCACGGTCCGGGGACGGCCGAGACCCGTCGTCGCGCCCGGAATGACACCGCGGCCAGGAGGAAGCTGAATGGCGGTTGCGAGCGCACCGGGAACCGACTCCCTCGCCGAGCGGGCGGCGAAGCTGCGGATCGTCGACACCGACATCCACCACGACCTGCCGGGCGCGGCGACGTTGCGGCCGTACCTGGCCAGCAAGTGGCACGCCTGGCTCGAGGACGGCGGCCCGTCGTTCGCGGCGCGCGGCGTCGCCCACGTCGGCTCGGGCCGGATGGACGACTCGGTCAACGAGGCAGACGGGCTCTGCGCTGGCGACCCGGACTGGGTGGTCGAGCAGCTCATCAAGAAGTACCGCATCGACCTCGGCATCCTGACCGGGACGATGTACGCCCTGAACGCCCAGCGCGACGTGCGCTTCCTGACGGCCTTCGCCTCCGCCTACAACGATTGGCAGCTCGACCGCTGGGTGCGCCCCTACCCGTGCTTCAAGGCGTCGATCATCCTGGCCGCCCAGGACCCCGAGTCGGCCGCGCGCGAGGTACACCGCCTGGGCGGCGACCCGGGCGTGGTGCAGGTGCTTCTCCCCGGGCTGGGGCAGATCCCGTTCGGCCAGCGGATCTACTGGCCGATCTACCGCGCGGCCGTCGAGCACGGCCTGCCGATCGGCGTCCACCCGACGGCCGACGTCGGCAACACCGGTCCGCAGACCTCGGTCGGCTGGTACGGCAGCTTCCTGGAGCACCACACCGACCATTCGCAGGCGTTCATGGCGCAGACGATCAGCCTGATCGTCGAGGGCGTGTTCGAGGAGTTCCCGTCGCTGAAGTTCGCGCTCATCGAGGGCGGGTTCGGCTGGGCGCCTTACGTGGCCGGGCGGCTCGACCGCATCTACCCGGCGCTCAAGCGCGAGGTGCCGTACCTGAGGAAGCTGCCGAGCGAGTACTTGCGCGACCACTTCTACTTCTCGACGCAGCCGATCGAGGAACCGAAGGACCCGCGCCACTTCGAGCAGATGCTGCGGATGGTCGGCGAGGACAAGATCCTGTTCGCCTCGGACTACCCGCATTGGGACTTCGACAACCCGCTGACGGTGCTGCACGGGCTGTCGCCGGAGACGCGGCGGAAGATCTGCGTGGACAACGTGCTCGCCTGCTACGGCGAGCGGCTGCTCGAGCCGAGCACGTGAAAGGAGGAGGCGCGCTCTCAGAGGGAGTGGGATGAAGGTCGTCGACGTCGACCTGCACCACCAGATCGACTGGAAGGCTGTCGCGCCGTACGTCGACGGGGGGCTTCGCTGGCGGGTGACGCGGCCGGGCGGGCCGCCGACCGCGCGCCACGGCTACAAGATGGTCGGCGCCCCGAAGATGCCGAGCGCTGCCGACCCGGCCCAGGTGCGCGCCGAGTACGTCGAGCCGCGCGGGATCGACCGGGCCGTCCTCGTGGGCAACCACCTCTCGCTCGGCGTGCAGCCGTACGTGGACCTCTCGGCCGCGCTGGCCCGGGCGATCAACGATTGGACGCTCGACGTCTGGGTCCGGCCGCACGCGTGCTTCAAGGGGTCGATCCTGGTCGCGCAGCAGGACCCGATCCAGGCAGCCGCCGAGATCGACCGGCTGGGCGACGACCCGGGCATGGTCCAGGTGCTGATGTGCAGCGCGGCCGAGTCGCCGTTCGGTCGGCGCCAGTACCACCCGATCTACGAGGCGTGCGTGCGGCACGGGCTGCCGCTGGCGCTGCACGTCGGCGGCGAGGGCGCCGGGATCTCGAACAAGCCGACCGGGGCCGGCCACCCGACGACGTACGTCGAGTGGTACGGCGCGCTGCCGCTCTCGTACATGGGCCACATCGTCAGCATGGTCAGCGAGGGCGTGTTCCAGAAGTTCCCCGAACTGAAGGTGGTGCTGTACGAAGGCGGGATCGGGTGGCTGCCGCACCTGATGTGGCGGTTCGACAAGAACTGGAAGGCGCAGCATGGCGAGGTGCCGTGGCTGACCGAGCCGCCGAGCACGTTCGTGCTCGGCAACTTCCGCTCGACGACCTACCCGCTGGAGAAGCTGCCGGACCTGGAGCCGATCGTCGAGATGATCCAGGGCGAGCGGACGCTGCTGTTCGGCGGGAACTACCCCAACCAGGAGTACGGCGACCCGTTCGCGATGGTCGAGGAGCTGCCGGCGGGCGTGCGCGAGCGCGTGATGGCGCGGAACGCGCTGGACCTGTACGGGGAGCGACTGCTCGCCCCGAACGCGTAGCCCCCGGCGTGGGGCGATGGTGGCAGCCTGGTCGCGGTCGTGTTCCAGCACCTCGAACCGCCGATCGCGATTCGTCGCCCCCGCGAGCGACGACGCTCCGGGCCGCCCGCCGCTTACTGAGGCAGAGGGCTTCGACCGGCGCGGATGGCCTCGGCGATCCGCACGGCCTGGCGGGTCGCGGCGACGTCGTGCGCGCGGACTACGTGGGCGCCGTTGAAGACGGCGACGGCCGCCGCGGCGAGCGAGCCGACCAGCCGGTCGGCGGGGTCGGGCTGGCCGAGGAGCCGCCCGATGAAGCCCTTGCGCGACACGCCGACCAGGATCGGCCGACCGAGCCGACGCAGGCGAGCGAGGTCGCGCAGCAGCGCGAGGTTCCAGTCGGTCGCCGAAACCTCGGCGGCCGTCGTGAAGCCGATACCCGGGTCGACCGTGACCCGCTCGATGGGGATGCCTGCGGCGGTGGCGCGGCGGAGCGAAGCCCGAAGGCGCCGCGCGGCGCGCGCGACGGGCGCGCCGCGGCCGGGCGGGAGCGCGCGCGCCATCACGACAAGGTCGACGCCGCGCTCAGCCACGAGCCGGGCGAGCCTCGGGTCGTCGTGCAGGCCGGAGACGTCGTTCACGACGCGGGCGCCGGCGTCGATCGCCGCGGCGGCGGGGAGGGCGCGCTGGGTGTCGGCCGAGACCGGTAGGTCGGTTGCGGAGCGGACCCGCGCCACGGCCGCCGTGAGCCGGTCCGCCTCGACCTCGGCCGGGATCGCCGTGTGGCGCAGCGGCCGCGTGCTCATGGCGCCGACGTCGACGAGGTCCGCTCCTTCGCGCTGGGCGGCCTCGGCGCGCCGTGCCAGGTCGTCGAGGTCGCTTGCGACCGAGCCGCCGTAGAAGGAATCCGGGCTCACGTTGAGCACCGCGACGACGCGCACCGGCGACGAGTCGCCGACGTGCACGCCGCCGAGCCAGCCGCTAACGGACGGCGTCGTCATCCGGGGCGCGCCCTTCCGGCGGGCCCTCTCTTCTCCCGCTCATCCGCGATGAGCGCGGCGTCGAGGTGGCCTTGACGCGGCGTGGACCATCGGCCAGTGCTCGCCCGACCGTTCGAGTCCCCGAGCGCGAGCTGCGCCGCGCCTTCGCGGTCGGCGCGCTGACCCCTGGTTCTAGTCGGAGCGACGACGTTGCTCGGCAAAGCACGGTTACGCGCCGGCGCTCAGCAGCCGCGGGATCCAGATCGCGGCGAGCGCGGTGAGCAGTGCCACCAACAGCGCCACCGAACACGGCACGCTGCAACTGGCGCGGAATTCGAAACGTCGTTCCGGCCCGCGGCCCGGTGGGAAGGGGTCGAACGTACGCTAAGCGCGGACGTCGACGAACGCGCCGTGGTCGCCCACGCCGTGCGTCCCCGGCGGGTGGATGGGCGGCCGCGGCTGGAACGTGGCCGACAGCGCCGCGCCGGCCTTGCCGTGCGCGACCGTCGACTCGATCCGCCCGGCGCGCGGCTCGTAGCTGACCGAGGGCTTGCCCAGCGACGGCTGTCGGTACCCGTACTGGACGGGCTGCGGCGATCCCGGCCCGAGAGACGTCGTGCCAACACCAGCCGCCATTGCCAAGCCCCCAGCCGCGCTTCTACCCGCCGATTATAGGAACCGACAGCCCGTGGTGTGCGTCCTGAGAAGGCCGCGGCCCCCCAGGATCACCCCACGTGCCGTTTGAAGAACGCGAGCGTTCGTCGCCAGGCGTCCGCCGCGTCGTCCGGTCGGTAGACCTCGGGCCGGTGGTCGTTGAAGAAAGCGTGGTCCGCCTCCGGGTAGACGTGGATCTCGTGCTGCTTGCCGAGTGAGGTGAGCTGCCGCTCGAAGTTCCGCACGAACTCGGCGTTGAGGAAGCCGTCCTTCCCGGCGAAGATGCCCAGCACGGGCGCTTGCAGCTTCGCCAGGTCGGGCTGCACCTTGGGGTGGCCGCCGTAGAAGTCGGCGATCGCCCCGACCTTGTCCGGCGCGATTGTCCCGGCGTACACGGCCAGCGCGCCGCCCATGCAGAAGCCGATCACCGCCACCTTGCTGCCCGTGGCCCCGCCCTCGCCGAGGAGGTACTCGATCGCGCCGCGCAGGTCCTTCGCGGCCTGGTCGACGTCCAGCGCCATCAGCAGCTTGGCCGCTTCGTCCGGCTCGCGCGTCGTCCGCCCGTGGAACAGGTCGGGCGCAAGAGCGACGTAGCCCTCGGCCGCGAAACGATCTGCGACGTCGCGGATGTGCGGTACGAGGCCCCACCACTCCTGGACGACGACCACCCCGGGGCCTCTGCCCGCTGGTGGGGTGCTCAGGTATCCGCTACCGCGGCCGCCGTTGCTTGCGAACTCGACGTCCCGTCCTGCCATGCGTCCCAGTTTATCGCGGTCAATAGGTCGTGCGGCGTGGGGCGAGCGCACGCAGGATGGCGACCAGGATCACGGCGCCGATGAAGGCGACGACGATCGAGCCGACGAAACCGACCGTCCCGGCGATGCCGAACAGCGACAGCACGAAGCCACCGATGACCGCGCCGACGATGCCGACGACGACGTCGGCCAGCAAGCCGAAGCCGGCGCCGGTCATCACCTGGCCTGCCAGCCAGCCGGCGATCGCCCCGACGATAAGCCACGCGATGATCCCGCCGGGCTCCAGGTTCATCGCACCGCCTCTACCTCGTTAGGCGTTCACCGTGTCGCGTGCCCGGTCCGCTTGATCGCTCGCCATCGACACGGCGCTTTCCTTGATCTGGCTCGCGCGGTCGAGCGCCGAAGACGTGTAGTCGCGCGCCTTCGACGCCAACGAGTCGAACCTTTCGCCCACCTCGTTCGAGCGGCGGAACCAGAACATGTACGCCGCGGCGGCCGCCGCCGCCGCGAACCCGATGAAGAACCACTTGGCCACAGCGCCTCCCTTGCTCGGGTCGATCGACCCCGAGCAAGGGAGGCAAGGCGCGTGCCAGCGGGCCGGCCGAGCCCTACCTGATCGCGATCGTCGGCCGGACCATCGGGCGCAAGTGCTGGACGACGAGCCGCGGCTCCGGCCGCCCTTCGTACTCGTTCTCCTCCAGGCAGAGCGCCAGGTCCAGGCGTCCGGCTGGGAGCGACCGTGGGGCACCATCCCACCACACCGCCCAGGCGCGGTGCCCCTCGTCGTCGGCGAGGGCGATGCGCAGGTGTCGCTGGCTGCCGCCCATCTGGCGCGGCGCCTCCGCGATCCGCACGTCGCGCAGCAGGAAGCACGGCGCGGGGTTACCGTTCCCGAACGGCGCCAGCCGCGCCACGGAACGGACGGCCGGGAGCGTCACGTCGCCGAGGCCGATCACCGCGTCGAGCGTCACCTCGCGCACGAGCGCGCCGGGCGGGCGCTGCCGCGACACGGCGCGGTCGAACGCCTCGGCGAAGGCGCCCACGTGCTCCCACGGCAGCGACCCACCGGCCGCCATCGAGTGCGAGCCGCCGCGGAAGCCGATCGCCGGGTCGGCCGCGAGCTCGGCGATGACGTCGTTCAGGTCGCACCACGCCGCCGAGCGCACCGATACGCGCCCCTCGCCGTCGCCCGCGCGGGTCGCCAGGGCGACCGGCCGCAGGTAGCTCTGCGCGAGACGGCCGGCTGCCAGTCCGACGACGCCGAGGTGCCAGGCGGGGTCGGCCGCGACGATCGCGCTGTCCGAGACGACGTACGGGCCGTTCGCCCTCGGCTCCCCTCGCCCGTCGAGGCATGCCTCGACGAGCTCGGTCGCTTGCTCGACGATGCGCTCGCAATAGCCCTGGCGCTGCTGGTTCAGCGCGTGGGCATCCTCGGCGATCGGTTGGACCGCCGCCTCATCATCCGCCATCAGCAGCTCGACGGCCGGCTGCGCCTTGCCGAGGCGGCCGAAGGCGTTGAGCGGCGGCGCGATGATCCAGCCGGCCACGCCCGCGTCCATCGGCGGCGCGCCGAGCCGCCCCGCCAGCGTCAGGAGCGCCTTGATGCCGGGCCGCCTACCGGCGTTGAGCGCGGGCAGGCCGCGTTGGACGAGGTAGCGGTTCTCGCCGACCAACCGGGCGACGTCGGCGATCGTGCCGAGCGCGACCAGGTCGAGGAGGTCGTCGCCCCCCTCGCCGAAGCTGCGCAGCAGCTCGGCGGCGGTCATGTAGGCGACGCCCACGCCGGTGAGCGGGCGGATCGGGTGCTCCTCGGGCAGGCCGCCTGGCCAGACGAGCGCGTGCGCCGGGTACGGCACCCCGTGCAGCCGGGGCGGGAGCGCGTGGTGGTCGGTGACGACGACGTCGACGCCACCCTGGGCGAGCGCGCGGAGCTGCGCGTCGTCGCCGATGCCGCAATCGCAAGTGACGACGAGCGACGCGCCGACGCGGGCGGCGTGCTCGAGGCATCCGTCGTTCAGGCCGTGCGAGTCGGTCGCGCGGTGCGGCACGTGCCAGGCAGGGTCGAGCCCGAGCCGCCGGAGGGCGAGGACGAACACGGCGGTGGACGTCTGGCCGTCGACGTCGAAGTCGCCCCAGACGAGCACCTTCTCCCGCCGCTCGACCGCGCGGCGCAGCCGACCGACGGCGGCGTCGAGGCCGGGCAGCTCCGAGCCTCCGGTCGGGCCACGATTCCACGGGTCGACGAAGGCGAGCGCGGCGTCGCGGTTCGCGAACCCGCGGCGGACGAGCAGCTCGGCGCCCAGCCGGTGGCCGACCAGCTCGACCAGCTCGAGGGGCACGTCGATCGGCGTGGGCTCCCGCCAGGTCGTTTGAATCGGCACGGCGCGAGGCTAGGAGAGCCGGCCCCGCGCGTCAACGTCAGGTTGCGTCCGGCTGGCCAGGTGTATGCTGACGATATGAGCCGGGACCACAAGGTCGCCGCCTTCACGATCTTCGGCACGCTGATCGCGTTCAAGCTCGGGACCGCGTTGTTCGTCCTGTCGATGCAGCCGAGCTTCCACGCCGTCGCGTTCCTGACGCTGACCAGCGTCGTCTGGTTCGGCCTGGTCGCGATCCCACTGCTGATCGGGGGTGTCTTCTGGTACCGTCGCATCAAGGTGCGGCGGAAGCGCCGGCAGCTCATCCACGCCGAGTGGCACGTCGACGAGCCGGTGCGTATGCGGTAATATTCATACTCGATGAAGCGGACGACGGTGCTGGCGGACGAGGCCCTGCTGCTCGAGGCGAAGAGCATCGCCCGACGCGAGGGCAAGACGCTCACGCACATCGTGCGTGAGGCATTGGCCGAGTACGTCGCCAACCACCGCCCGAAGAAGCGGGACCTGTCGTGGGCGGGGGTCGTCGATAGCGGTGACCCCACGATCCGCGAGCGGAAGCGCGAGATCATCCTCAACTACATCAAGAAGCGGCACGGGATCACCGACTAACGGTGCCGACACTCGTCGATGCGGGCGCGATCGTCGCCGTCCTCGACCGGAGAGATCCAGGTCATCGGCGCGTCCTCTCGTTCCTCGAGCGCGACAGAGACGAGATGCTCGTACCTGTCACTGTGCTTCCCGAGGCGGACTACCTCGTCGTGGCGCGACATGGTGTCCGCGCTGAGCTCGTGATGCTCCGCGGTGTTGCGGGGACGTTCGAGCTCGTCGACTTCACCGCCGACGACCTGGGCCGTGCCATCGAGCTCATCGAGCAGTACGCCGAAGCCGAGATCGGCCTGGTCGACGCGTCGGTGGTGGCCATCGCCGAGCGGCTGCGGATCACGCGCATCTTGACGCTCGATCGGCGGCGCTTCAGCTTCATCAAGCCGCGCCATTGTGCAGCGCTGGAGCTGGTGCCCTAACCAGGTGAGATCGTCACGACCTGGTCGCCGGTGCGGCCGGTGGCGAGGCCGACGCCCTCGCGGATAGCGCCGACCCAGAAACGGACCGGCTTCGGCTTGCCATCGCCGGACATGAACTCGGGCGTCGGGTCGAGCACGACGCTGGCTTCGACGACGGCGGACCCGCCGGGCGGGATGGTGCCGCTCGGGTCGGGCAGGAGTCCCCACCGGAGGGGCAGCTCCTGCGGCGCGTCCTGCCAGCCGAGGCCGACACGCCAGGCGCCGCTCGCGAGCTGGTACGGCTGGCCCGACGTCGGATCCTTGATCGTGCTGAACGACTCGCTCGTGCGGTACGGGCGGTCGGGCGGTGGGCCCATCGTCCGGATGGTCGTCTCGCCGCTGTTGACGACCTTGATCCGCAGCCGCAAAGTCTCGCCGAGCTTGAGCTGGGTCGGCCCGATCGACACGTCGGCGATCTCGACCCGCTCGATCCCGCCGTTGCTGATGCGCAGAGGTGCCCGACGGACGCGTACGTTGCCGGCGTCGTCGCTCGCCTGCAGCGTGATCGCGTACGTGCCGTCCGGCAGCCTTTTGCCGCCGAAGACGCGCCCGCCGGCCGAGCCGTCCCAGGTGACCGACCCGTCGCCGGCGTCCCGACGTGTCGGCGCCAGGATCGCGGCGCGGTCGCCCTTTTCGCTCTCGGCCGAGATCTGAACGAGCGCCGGCTTGGATAGGGAGAAGCCGATGCGCACCTCGTCGTCCACGCCGTCGCCGTCGGGCGTGATCGTGCCGAGCGAGAGCCGCGGGCCGTCGACCTCCAGCGGTGCGGCGTCGGCCCCCTCGACGTCGAGCACGGCCGTCCGCTCGTCGCGCCGGCCGTCGGCCTCGACCGCTACGAGCTGGAGCTGGTAGGAGCCGTCGCGTAGGACGGTTCGGTCGTCGCCGCTCGGCACCGTCCCGTCGAAGACGAGCTGGTACTCCTGGCCCGGCTCACGCGGGGCGCCCGTCCGCAGCGGCCACTCGCCGCCTGGGCCGCGCAGCAGCGCCGAGATGTCGGCCGGCCGGCGCAGCCGGTACGTGATCGTGATAGGCTGGGCGAGCCCCCGGCCGCCCGGCCGGGCGACGTCGCCGGAGGTGGCGAACTGCGCGATCGTGCCGCCCTGGTCGCAGCCGACGAGCGCGAGCGCGGCCGTCGCGGCGAGGAAGCGGCGGCGGCTGAGGAGCACCAGCCGAGGATAGCCAAATCGCCGAACCAACTTCCTATTGCCCGCGCGGCGGGCGGCGCGTAGAAACGCCGCCGATGAAGCGAACCTACGTTCTAGGCTTCCTCGTCGCGCTCTTCTTCGCGCTCCAGGCGCTTCCGGCGACCGCCTCGGGCGAGGCGCCGGTGCTCGCGAAGTACTACGCCTGGTACGACGAGAACAGCTGGGGCAATGGTAAGCTGACCGACCAGCCCGCGCAGCCCTACCGGTCGGCCGACCGCGCGGCGATCGAGCGGCAGGTCGGCCAGGCGATGTCGGCCGGGATCGACGGCTTCGAGCTCAACTGGTGGGGCCCCCACAACCCGACCGACGACAACCTGAGGACGTTGCTCGCGGTCGCGCAGGCGAGGGGCTTCAAGGTGACCGTCGACTTCGACCTCAGCTCGCCGTTCGTGAGTGGGCCAGACGATACCACTCAGGCGTTGAGCTACCTGAGCCAGTACTTCGCCAGCCCCGCCTGGTTCCATCTCAACGGTCGACCGGTCGTCTCGTTCTACGGCGTCGCGAAGTACCCGGTGAGCACCTGGGGAGCAATCCGGTCCCAGGTCGGCGGCAACGCGCTGTGGATCGGCGAGGGCGACCGGTTCGCTTACCTGGACGTGTTCGACGGCATCCACCCGTACTCGGTCGCGTGGTCACCCGACCCGTCCAGCCAGCTCGCCAGCTACGCCGGCCGCACGCGTGCGTACCGCGACAAGCTGTGGGTCGCCACGGTGATGCCGGGCTACGACGATACGCTGCTCGGCCGCGGCGCGGCCGGTTTCGCGGTCGACCGGCGCAACGGCGACTACTACCGCGGCCTCTGGCAGGGCGCGATCGCGACCCAGCCCGCCTTCATCGCCATCACGTCCTGGAACGAGTGGATGGAAGGGAGCCAGATCGAGCCGAGCAGGAGCTACGGCGATCTGTACCTCCGGATCACCAAGGAGATGGCGGCGCAGTTCAGGGACGCCGCCCTGGCCGCCAGGTCGGTGAACGGGTGCGCGTTCTCCTCGGGCTTCGCCACCTTGCACGACCTGATCCCGAACGTCGTGGGCGGGTGCCTGGAGAACGAGCAGCACGACCCGGCCAACGGCGACGCCCTCCAGCACACGACCGGCGGGCTGCTGGTCTGGCGCAAGGCGGACAACTTCACGGCGTTCACCGATGGAGCCCGCACCTGGGTCAACGGACCCTACGGCCTCCAGACGCGGCTGAACACCGAAAAGTTCCCGTGGGAGGGCTGACGCCTCTCACCCGCGGCGCGTGCTTCGACGAAGCATGCGCGCCGCTGCCAGGGACTACTTCGGCATCTGCGCCAGCTTGGTGTAGATCGACCGCGGACTCCAGTCGCCGTTGAGGACGCCAAAGATGGCGCTCTCGTTCTGGCTTGGATTCGCGAACGTTCGCCAGTTCAGGTTCCAGACGAAGATCTCGGCCACCCACGGGCGGCTCTGCTGGATCGACTGGATTCCCTGGACGTAGTAGTCGCCGACCTGGCTCTCGGTGAGCGACAGCGTCCACTCGTAGCCAGGCGGCACCGGCGGGTTCGCCGCGCCCCACTCGTACTCGGTGATCCAGACCGGCCGGTTGTCGCCGGCCTGCTGCATGATCTGGTGCAGGTCGTCGATCCGTCGGAAGTAGAACGACGGGTGGTCCTTGAAGCAACTCGTCGTGCCGAGCGGCGTGCCGTTGGCGTCGTAGCAGGGCGCCAGGTACGTGTGGAGGTCGACGTAATCCTGGGGCGGGTTGTTGTAGCCCGACGTGTGCACGCCGACCGCGTCGGCCAGCGTCTTGAACACGCCGTTCTGGTACTGGTAGAGGGAGGTGAGGTAGGCCGCGTCGTCGACCGCCACCGCGGGGTCGTTGACGCCGGTTGGCGTGAGCGCGCCCGACACGACGATCGCGTTCGGATCTACGGCTTTGATGCGGTAGTGGGCGACGCGCAGCATCTCGACGTAGGCGCCGGGGTTGATCGGCCGGCCGCCCCACTCGCGGCTGAAGTTCTCCTCGTTCCAGATCTCGTACGCCTGGACCTTGCCCTTGTAGCGCTGCGCGAGCGCGGCGACGAAGTCGCCGAGGTCGTTGTTGTTGTCAGGCGGCCCGTCGATCTGACGGTCGCCACGGGCCCACCGTGGCGACGTGACGACCGAGAACAGCACGCGCAGGCCGCTGGCGGACGCCGCGTTGACGACCGGATCCAGGTCGCTCCATTTGATCTGGTACTTGACGTTCTCGTTGTCGGACCAGCGGACCTGCTGCTTGATCCAGCCGAAGTTCGCGGCGGTGATGTAGTCCATGATCCGCTGCTGGTCTTGCGCGATCGCGAAGGCAGCGAACCCGTAGCGGTAATCGTTGGGCGGGAGTGAGGCCTGAGGCTGCTGTGGCTCGAAGGCGTTGGTCAAGTCGGAGCCGGGCAGCGCGGTCGGGTTGTTCATCCCTTGCGGCTTGGCGTTGTTGTACTGGCCGAAGAACGGGCTGCCCTTCGCCTCGGCCGCGACGTCCGGCGGGAGGTTCTGACCGGTGATGATGGCTTTGAAGTAGTCGGCCAGCAGCAAGCCCTGGGTGCAGCTGCAGCCGGCGTCGAAGTGCATGATGCCGCGCTGGAAGCGCTGGTAGACGAAGTTGGGGTTGTTCGGGTCGGCGGCCGGGTTGGAGGTAGGTACGCCCCAGAGCTCGAGCGCCGCGTCGGGCGAGATGTTGAAGAACGTCGCGCCGAAGCGGACAGGCGTGCCGTTCCACGTGTCCACGGCGACGCGACGCACGTAGTCGAAGATGGCGGTGCCGTAGCTCGGCGAGCCGGGCGGTGGGGCGGTCGCGACCAGCGCCGGGTCGAAGGCGGGGACAACCGCGCCGTTGAAGCTGTTGAAGGGCATCAGGCCGGGGTCGAGCAGGTTGAGGAGGCGCGCCGACCCGTCCGGGGCTTGCTGCATCACCGCGCGCTGGAAGAACTGGACGGTGAAGCCCTGGAGCCGGAACGTGCGGCTAACTGGGTAGCCGAAGGACGGTACGCCGCCGCGGGCGTTGAAGTA
>DASRFH010000090.1:0-18366 GCA_035651675.1 Chloroflexota bacterium
TCGGTCGTCATCGGGCCGGCGTCGACCAGCAGCGCGCGGAAGTGCCCGTCGCCGTCGTGCGCGACGACGTCGCCCTCACGCAGGCTGTTGCGCACGAGCTGGGCGGCCTTGCGGAGCGCCACGACCCGCTCGGCCGGCGGCACCCGGTCGAGCGGCGGCGAGGTCTTGAAGTCGACCGCGAGCAGGCCGAGGTCGGCACGCCGCCGGCGCGACCGGTGCGCCTCGAGCCGCAGCTCCTCGTCGAACCGCCAGCGCGGGTAGACGCCGGTCTCGGCGTCCAGCGCTCGCCGCTCGTCGATCGAGCGCTCAAGCTCCGCCACCCGCGCCAGCAGCCGCCGCCGCTCCACCACCCGGCGCAGCGCGCAGGCCAGCGGCGCGAGCGGGCTGCCTGAGAAGGTCACGACTTCGGCCGCGCCGGCCGCGTAGAGCCTCTGCGAGCGGCGCGGGTCGAAGCCGAGCACCAGTGCCACCACCGGCGTCGGGGTGCCAACCGCGCGGGCGGTCGCGATCACCTGTTCGGCGCCGACGGTCGGCAGGTCGTCGACGACGATCGCGGCGCTCCATGGTCGGCCGACCAGCGCGTTGAGCCCCGGCCCGACCGACCATACCCCGGTGCATCGGAAAGGCTCGAGCCCATCCACGAACGCCCGCAGCGTGCGCAGCCGGCGCACGTCGCCGCCGATCGCCAGGACGGGCGAGGAAGTCGACCGGCCGCTGCCCGTCGGCGCGGGCCGAGCCCGCCCCTCGACCTCCGGCATGGCAGTCTCCACCCGCCACCTCCCCGCCCAGCTCGGCCCGTTGGAGAGAACCTACCACCGCGTGGGCCAGCCCACCTGTGAAATGGGCCGTGGTCGGCCTGGGGCATCGTGGCTAGGACGAAAGAGCCACGCGGCCGTTCCATAGCCGCCTCCGACGGCGTGCGGTAGGTTTCGACGGAAACGCTCCGCGTGTGGAATCCGTCGTTGACAGCAGACTGGGTGGTCGGTAGGCTGGTCAGGCGCCTCGTGGCACGCGGCGTGCAAGCGTGCAGACGCGTGGTCGGTGGCCCTTCCGGCCGACGCTTGCATCTTCTGGTTGGAGGGTCCGATGGCCGAGACGCTGCGGCGTGCACTGGTCGTCGAAGACGACGAGGACATCCGCGACGTCGTCGCGATGCTGCTCACCGTGCTGGGGTTCGACGTGCGCGAGGCCCCCAACGGCCAGGTGGCGCTCGAGACGCTGCGTGCGGGCTGGATCCCGACGCTGATCGTGCTGGACCTGATGATGCCGGTCATGAACGGATGGGCGTTCCGGGCCGAGCAGCGGAAGATCCCCGGCGCGGCCAAGGTGCCGGTCATCGTCCTCTCGGCGCGCCGGCCGCCGTACCGCGGCGTGGACGCCGAGCTGCAGGTCGCCGAGATCCTGCCGAAGCCGTTCGAGCTCGACTCGTTCCTCGCCGCGGTCAGCCGGCACTGCCCCGAGGCACTCAATCACAAGCCCGACTGGCTGGCGACCAGGCAGCCGGCCGGCACGAACGCGCGTTAGCGCTTCACCCGCGCGCCCCCGAAGCACGAACCGCGCCTCGCCGGCCGGCGCCGACAAGCTCGCCGGCGTGCGGCGATGGACGTCATCTCCGTGAACGAGATCCGCGGCCGAAGCTCGGGCGAGCGGAACAGGATGTCGCTCGTCTCGCGCGGCGTCTTCCCTCGGCCGCTCCGACGGCGGAGCGGACGAGGTACACCCTCACGCCGAGTGGTGAGAGGCGACGAGAGCGGAAGTCGGTTACGATGGGGTCCGTGACCGAGATGGCCCACTGGGACGAACCCGACGTCCTTATCGTCGGCGCCGGCGCGTCGGGGGCGGCGGTGGCCTGGAGCCTGGCCGACGCCGGGTTCAAGGTCGTCTGCCTCGAGCAGGGCGACTGGGTCCGCCCGGCCGACCAGCCGCACTGGCGCGACGACTGGGAGCTGCACCGCCTGACCGACTTCAACGCCGACCCGAACGTCCGCAAGCGGCCCGAGGACTACCCCGTTAACGACGCCGCCTCGACGTTCACGCCGCTGATGTTCAACGCGGTCGGCGGCAGCACGATCCACTGGAGCGCCCACTTCCCCCGCTACCACCCGTCCGACTTCCGCGTGAAGTCGCTCGACGGCGTCGGCGACGACTGGCCGTTCGACTACTTCGAGCTCGAGCCGTGGTACGACCTGAACGACCGCATGATCGGCGTCGCCGGCGTGAACGGCGACCCGTCGCAGCCGCCGCGCTCGCCGCGCCAGACGCCGCCGCTCCCGATCGGGTCGTTCGGCGAACGGGTCGCCAGCGGCTTCGAGAAGCTCGGCTGGCACTGGTGGGTCTCCGACGGCGCGATCATCTCGGCGCCGTTCGGCGAGGAGCTCGGCCAGGCAGGCCGCCAGCCGTGTAACTACTGCGGCCCGTGCGACCTGGGCTGCCCGGTCGGCGCGCGGTCGAGCGCCGACGTCACCTACTGGCCGATGGCGCTCCGGAAGGGCGCCGAGCTGCGCACCCGCTGCCGCGTCCGCGAGATCACGGTCGACGAGCAGGGCCGTGCCCGCGGCGCGCTGTATTACGGCCCGGACGGGGGGCTGCGCGAGCAGCGCGCGCCGCTCGTCGTTATCGCCTGCAACGGCGTGGGCACGCCGCGCCTCTTGCTCAACTCGCGCTCGCGCCACTTCCCCGACGGCCTCGCCAACCGCTCCGGCCTGGTCGGCAAGCACCTGATGTTCCACCCGTTCGCGTCGGTCTCGGCGGTGTTCGACGAGCCGTTCGAGTCGTGGCGCGGCCCGATCGGCAACGCGCTGATGTGCCACGAGTTCTACGAGACCGACCTCTCGCGCGGCTTCGTGCGCGGCTTCCAGCTCCAGGTCGTGCGCGAGTCCGGGCCGGTCCGCCACGCGGTCGGCGGGTTCGTCGCCGATCCCGTGCCGTGGGGCGCCGACCACCACCGTGTCTTCCACGAGCGCTTCGGGCGGATGATGAGCGTCGGCGTGATGGGTGAGGACCTGCCCGAGACGATCAACGAGGTCGCGATCGACCCCGACCTGGCCGACTCCGATGGCATCCCGGCGCCGCTCGTGCGCTACCGGCTCTCCGACAACTCCAAGCGCATCCTCGACTACGGCGTCGCACGGGCGCGCGAGGCGCTCGAGGCGGCCGGCGCCAGGCAGGTGCTCGCGCTCAACCCCATGCGCCCCTCCGGCTGGCACCTGCTCGGCACGTGCCGCATGGGCGACCACCCGATGGGCTCGGTCGTAGATGGCTTCTGCCGCAGCCACGACGTACCTAACCTCTACGTCGTGGACGGCAGCGTGTTCGTGACGAGCGCGGCCGTGAACCCCACCTCGACGATCCAGGCAATCGCGCTGCGCGCAGCCGACCACATCAAGCGCACCAGGGGCCGGTAGCTCGTCCCTTCGCCTGCCGGTAGGGACGCTTCGCGCTCTCGCCTTGCCGGTGGCGATCCTTCCGGGGGGAGGGGAAAACGGGTACGATGGGTCGGTGATGGACCAGCCGTCTGTCGACCTCGCCGCCGGCCCACAACCCGCCGCGGCCGCCACGCCCGCGCCGTCCGGCCCACCGCGCCGGGTCCTCGACGCGGACACGCGCGCGCTGCTCATCGCGGTGCTGAACCGCCTCGTCCCGCCGCACGACGACCTGCCTGGTGCGGGCGACCTCGGCGTCGCCGATGCGATCGAGCGCGCACTGGCCGAGGACACCGCCCTGCGCCGCACGTTCCTCGACGGGCTGCGCGCAGTCGAGGTCGAGGCGCGCGGCTTCCTTGGATCGGACGGCGAGCTGCAGGACGAGGCGCTGCGCCGGGTCGAGGCCGCGCGGCCGGCGTTCTTCGCCGCGCTCGTCAACCACTGCTACCGCGGCTTCTACACCCACCCACGCGTGCTCCAGCACCTTGAGGCGACCGCTGGCTACGCCGCCCGCCCGCCCCAGCCGGTCGGCCACCCGCTTCCACCCTGGCGCGATGCGCTGCTCGCCCGCCAGCGCGAGCGCGCCCCCTTCTGGCGCCGGACCAGCTCGGCCGAATAGGTTTGCTCGGTGGACGCGGCCGGGCTGCCGAGGCGGATCACAGTCCGTCGAGCGCGCTTTCGGCCGGCTGATACCGACTGATGGCCTTCCGCTTCGACCCCGACCGCGTCGCCTACTTCGAAGCGAACGGCTGGCGCGCCTACTACGACCGGGCGTGGCCGCGGCTGTTGTGGCTGGTTGTCAGGCTCTGCCAGGAACAGTTCCACATCCCGTTCCCGGTCTCCCTGCTGGCCGCCTACTACGTCGTGCGGGCCTCGATCGCCTGGGTGCCGATCGACCACGACGAGGCAAAGGTGCGCCGCTTCTACGCGGAGTTCTACCGGCTCGCGCGCCGGTTCTCCGGGCTGCGCTTCGACCCCGAGCACGTCGCCACGCTCGAGCTGCGCTACAACGACGTCCACCGCCGCCTGGTCGGCAACCCCGACAAGCGCGCGTTCGTCGAGACGATGGTCGAGCTGCACTCGGCGATCTTCGGCATCACGCCCGAGCAGGCGCGCGAGTCGGCTGAGCTGCGCGTCGCCGCCAACAACACGGTCGACACCATCACCGGCCACACCGCGCCCGACCCCGAGGCGGCCTGGCGCCAGCTCGAGGAGCAGCTCCGCGGCTGCTACCGGAGCATCCAGCGGGCGATCGGGGCGGAGACGTCACCAGTCTGAGTCTCCGGACGCGCAGTTCCGGACAGGCCCAACACGGTCAGCCACACGTGGCTGGACGGTCTGTTCGGGCTTCAGGATCGCCCGAACAACCAGCGCTTCAACTGGGAGAAGGCCTGAACGGCCGCGCCGCCCCGCGCCCGGCGTCATCGCCCCGCCCGCGCTCGAGGCTCTGGTGGCGGGGTCGGTACCTTACCCCGGCGCGGCCGAAAGTCCTGTCCCCTAACCTGCCGCGGTCGCCGCTGCCGCCAGGGCTGCCTCGTAGTCGGGCTCGGCCATCTGGTCGGCCACGTACTCCGCGTGCGCGATGCGGCCCCGCCGGTCGATCACGAAGACCGCTCGCTGCAGCAGCCGCCACTCCTTAACGAGCACGCCGTAGTCCTGGCCGAACCGCTCGCTCTTGTGCGCCGAGAGCGCCTGGTGCCGCACGCCCTGCTCGTTCGCCCAGCGCGCCTGGGCGAACGGCAGGTCCATGCTCACCGTGTACACGCGTGTGCCCTGGGGCATGCGCGGCAGGAGCTCCTCCCACCGCCGCGTCTCGACGTGGCACACCGGCGTGTCCAGCGAGTTCACGACGTTCAGCAGCCGCGGCGACCCGGCCGAGTCGGCCAGGCGCACGGTCGCGATCGCGCTCCCGTCGAAGTGTTCGAGCTCGAACTCCGGCGCCACGTCCCCGACCGCTAGCCTCCGACCCACGACGGTGAGCTGCTCGCCGAGCTCGAACGCCTCGCCCACCCGTTCCACCAGCGCCATTGCGACCTCCCTCCGCGACGTCCCATAAGTGTGCCACCAGGCGAGCGCGACCGCGGGGCCGCGGTCGTTCGCGCCTCCGCCGTCGCGCGGGCCGCACCGCCGTGGATCGGCCGTTACGATTCGCCCTCGTGGAGCGCGCTCAGGGCATCATGGCGGGCCTCGGCGCGGCGGCGATCTGGGGCGGGATGTACGTGGTCAGCAAGTACGTGCTCGGCTACGTCCCGCCGCTGACGCTGGTGCTGCTCCGCGAGGTGATCGGCGCGGCGACGCTCGGGCTCGCGATGGCGTTGACGCGTCCGCCGGCCGTGCGGCGGCGCGACCTGCCGCTGATGGTGCTGCTCGGCTTCGTCGGTCTGTTCGTCTCGATCGTCGCCCAGTTCGCCGGAACCAGGCTTTCGACCGCCGCCAACGGAGCGCTCATCACCAGCGCGACGCCGTCGTTCCTCGTGCTGTTCGCCTGGCCGATCCTGGGTGAGCGGCTGACGCCGGCGCGGATCGCCGGGCTGGCGCTGGCGACCGGTGGCGTCCTGGTGACGGTGCTCACCGGCGAGCCGGACCGGGCGGCCGGTGCCAACCCGGCGTTGGGGAACGCGCTGCTCGTCGTGGCGGCGCTGACTTGGGCGCTCTACTCGGCGCTCGGGCGCGTCGCGGCGCGCCGCTACCCCGTGCTGGTGACGACGGCCTACGCGACGGCGATCGGGGCGCTCTTCACCGCGCTGGTCGTGCCGTTCGAGCTCGCCGCGAGCCCGGTGGGCGAGGTGCCGCCGCCGGCGTGGGTGGGTGTCCTGTACCTGGGCGTGGTCTCGACGGCCGGTGCCTTCTACCTGTGGAACAAGTCGATCGCGCTGCTCGGCGCCGGGCTGCCGGCGATCCTGTTCTTCGCCCAGCCGGTCGTCGGTGGGCTGCTCGGCGCGGCGCTGCTCGGCGAGCGTCTCGGCCAGCCGTTCTTCGCCGGCAGCGCGCTGATCCTCCTCGCAGTGCTCGTGACAGCGCGCGAGGGCTAGAACGCCGGCCCGGTATTCGCCGGCCCGGCCTCGGGTGTCGTTCCGGGCGGAGCGAGGAACCTCGGCCGGCGCGCCGTGCGCCGGCGCCACGGGGGAGCCGGGGACGGCGCGACGGCCGAGATCCCTCGTCGCCCCTCCTCGGGATGACAGTAGCGGGCCGGCGTTCTAGCTCCTCAGCGCTCGGCGACCTGGGGCCGGTCGGCCAACGCGCGCTTGCGGATCATCTCGCGCAGCTCGGCCTGGGCGGCCGGCGAGATCTTGGTCGAGATGCGGCGCCACCAGGCGCGGTCGAGCAGCGCCACGCTCGCCTGGCGCGGCGTCCACCGGGCGATGGTGAAGATGCGGCCGAGGTCGGGATCGCGCTGCCAGTCGATGATCATCGCCCCACTCCTGATCCCGCCTGAATCGCCTCGCCGCTTCCGAGCGCCCGGCTCCGCCAGTACGCGGCCTGCACCGCCCGGTCGACCGCCGCCCGCAGCCCGCCGGCCTCCAGCTCGGCCAGCCCGGCCGCGGTCGTCCCGCCGGGCGACGTTACCATATTTCGCAGGCCCGCCGGGTGGTCGCCCGTCTCCCGTGCCATCAGCGCCGAGCCGAGGAGCGTCTCTCGGGCGAGCTCGGCCGCGACCGCCCTCGGCAGCCCGACGTGGACGGCCGCGTCGATTAGTGCCTCGAGGAAGAGGAAAACGTAGCCTGGCCCCGAGCCCGAGACGGCCGTCGCCATGTCGAGCTGTCCCTCGTCCTCGACCTCGACGACCCGCCCGAGAGCGCCGAGCACCGCGACAGCCCGTGCCCGGCCGGCCGCGTCGACGGCCGGCGCCGCGAACCAGGCGCTCACGCCGGCGCAGAGCTGTGCCGGCGTGTTCGGCATCGCCCGCACCACCGCGGCGTGGTCGAGCCCGGCGGCCAACGTCGCCAGCGGCACGCCGGCCACGATCGAGAGGACGACCTGACCGGGCGCGAGCGCGCCGCGCAGCGACGCCAGCAGCCCCTTGATGCTTTGGGGCTTGACCGCCAGCACGACGACGTCGGCGTCGGCGACCGCGGTGCGATCCGACGCGGCCGCCCGCACGCCGTGCTGGCCGGCAAGATCGTCGCTGCGTTCGCGGACCAGGTCGTAGACCGCCACGGCGGCCGGCTCGACGACGCCAGCGGCGAGCACGCCGCGCACCATCGCCCCGCCCATGGCGCCCGCGCCGAGGAATGCAAGCCGTCGCACGGAGGTCACGGCCGGCGAGTATAGGGAAGCCGTGGCAGACCGGAGCCAGGCGTAGAATGGCGGGCGGAGCGGTCGGCGATCGTCGGCCAGCGCCTCGTCGGCCCGGCAGCCGATGGCTGAGAGCTGACCTCTCGCCCAGCGGACCACTCGCAGGAGGCCCAATGGACCGCGCCGAGCTCCAGGCCCGCATCGACCGGCTGCCCCGCGCCCGCCTGCTCTCGTACGCCACGCCGCTCGAGGAGGTGCCGCGCTTCGCCCGCGCCATCGCCGGCGAGCGCGCGCCGCGCATCTTCCTCAAGCGCGACGACCTCACACCGATCACCGGCGGCGGCAACAAGGCCCGGGTGCTCGAGTTCTTCCTCGGGGAGGCGCTCGCGCAGGGATGCGACGTGCTCATTTCAGGCGGCGGCGTCGCGCAGTCGAACCACGCGCGGGCCTGCGCCGCGGCGGCTCGCAAGCACGGCATGCACCCGGTGATGGTGCTGCGGGCCGGCGGCGACCACGGCGAGGACACGACGCCCCAGGGCAACCTGCTGCTCGACACGCTGCTCGACGCCGAGCTGCGTTTCATCCCGCCCGAGCGGATGGAGGGCGGCCGGTTCGGCCTGGTGCCGTTCATGGAGGAGGCCGCCGAGGAATACCGCCGGCGGGGCCGCAGGCCGTACGTGCTGCGCGGCTCGCCCTCCCCGCCCGGACCGGTCGGCTACGTGGCGGCGGCGCTCGAGATCCTCGACCAGCTCGACGCCGCCGGCGCCAGGGCCGACTGGTTCTTCGCGCCGTCCACCGGCGGGACGCAGGCCGGGCTGATGGTCGGCGCCGAGGCGCTCGGCCTGCCGTGGAAGATCGTCGGCGTCTCGCCGAACCCCGCCGCCGACGCCGACACGCGCGCCCAGGTCGCCCGCGTCGCCGGCTGGACCGCCGAGCGGCTCGGCATCGAGACGCGGATCACCGCGGAGGCGGTGCGCAACTTCGGCCGCCGCTACGCCGGCGACCGGTACGGCAAGCCCACCGATGCCGCCCTGGAAGCGCTCCGCCTCCTCGCGCTCACCGAAGGCGTGATCGTCGACGTCGTCTACAACGCCAAGGCGCTGGCCGGTCTGGTGGACCAGGTCCGTCAGGGTGCCATCGGCCCGGACGAGACCGTCGTCTACGTCGACACCGGCGGCTTCCCAGAGCTGTTCGCCTACAACGAGGAGCTGGTCGCCTACTGCGAACGGGCCGAGGTGCGCGCGTAGGGGAGGAGCGCGCGCAGCATGGCGCCGCGAACCTGGCGCCATGCGAGGTCGAGGCGGTCTGGTGGAATGGCAGCCCCCGCGCGGGACCAGCGGCTGGCGACGTAGGCGTCGGCCAGGGTCGTCGCGGAGGTCGAGGCGGGGCCGAGCAGGGCCGACAGCGAGTCGGCGAACTCGCGCGGGGTCTGGGCAACGCGCGGCGGGCGGCCCAGGAGTGTGGCGAGGCGGGCCATGCGCGCGTAGGCGGCCTCGGCCGGGGGCAGGTCGGCGATGCCCCAGCGCCAAACGGCGCGGGCGCCCACCGCCGCCAGGCCGGCCGCGGCGAGGGCGAGGAGGAGCGGGACGGCGGGCAGCGAGGCGGCGCGCCGCTCGGCGGCCGCGACCGGGTTGGACGGCGTTGGCTCGGGCGGGCCCGGCGTGGCGGTCGCCGCGTTGGCCGGCGTCGGCACGGCCGTCGGCGTCGGCACGGCGGTCGCGCCGGCGGGGGAGCCACGCGTCGGCACCGGGCGGATCGGGCTCGGCTCGAACTCGATCCAGCCGAAGCGCGGGAAGTACACCTCGGCCCACGAGTGGGCGTTGGCGTCGCGGACCACCCACCGACCGGTGCCCTGGTCGCGCTCGCCGAGCGCGTAGCCCGAGGCGACCCGCGCCGGGACGCCGACCTGCCGCAGCATCGCGACCATCACGCTCGCGAAGTAGTCGCAGTAGCCGACCTTCGAATCGAACAGGAAGAAGTCGACGCCGTCGCGGCCGGGCGGCGGCGCCGGCACCGTCGTCTGGTAGGTGAGCGTGCGCAGGTACGCTTCGATCGCTTTGGCCCGGTCGTACGGCGCCAGGCCCGCCGGGGCGAGCTGCCTGGCGAGGGCGGTGACGCGGCCCGGCACCTGGACCGGCTGGCCGTACCGCTGCCGGATCGAGGCCGGGTAGTCGGCGCCCGCGGCGCGGAGCTGTGCCTCGTCGGCGGTCGAGACGGCCGAGACGACCCGGTAGGCGAGGCCCGGGAAGCGCGCGCGGGGCGAGCGGATGGCGCTGGCCAGGTCGAGCGCGAGTGGATCGCCGGGTGTTCCGGACTCGTACGAGACCGCTGCCGGCACGCCGAACGCCGTCGGCTGGCCGGCCGCGATCAGCGCGTCGCCCCGGGCGGCGCGGACGGTGACGATCTGTTCGAGCTCGGCGCGCGCCTGGTAGGCGGAGGGGTGCGGCTCGTCGGCGGCCAGGCTCAGCGCGGTGGTGTCGGGTGCGGCGCGCCAGCCCCGCCCCGTGTACTCCTGGTAGGTCACGGCGCGCCAGTAGCGGCCGCGTGCGGCGGCGACCTCGGCGACGACCTCCTGGCTCAGGTGGAACTCGCTCTGGAGCGTGAGCTGCGCGCCGAACGCGCTCGAGAGCTGCGTCGAGCTGCCCTGGACGCCACCGAACAGCCGGCTCAGCTCGGCCTTCACCTCGGCGAGCGGCCCATCGCCGGCGTCGGTCAGCGCGCGCAGCCGCTCGGTTGAGCCCTGCGCGGCCGACCCGGTCGGCAGCAGCATAGCGCCGGCCACCAGCAGCAGCGCGGCGGCGAGGCCGGCGGGCAGCGCCGAAAACGGCAGCGAGCGCGGGTAGCCAAGCCCGGCGCGGCGCCAGGCGTGCTCCTGGTTCGCCGCGTTCGATTGGACGACGAGGAGGAGCGCCGCGACGAGGAAAAACGGCACGTACGGGACCGGGTGGCCGCTGTACGAGACGTTGACGAAGAGCGCGGCGCCGGCGGTCGTAATCCCCCACCAGGGCGCGTCGGCGCGGGCGACCATGAACGCGGCGCTGTAGCCGATGAACCAGGCGAGAGCGGCCAGCGCGAGCAGGAACAGCAGATTGTCGGTGCCCACGCCGCCGCGGCGCACGACGAGCAGCCAGTCGGCGAAGCGGCGCGCCAGCAGCGTGAGCTGGGCCTCCAGGTCCGTGCCGGGCAGCGTCGAGGCGGTCGTCCAGACGGCCAGAAACTCGCCCGCGAAGACGCCGGCCAGGTGGAGCAGCAGCGGCGGCAGCCGTAGCCGCGCGAACAGCGCGCCCGTCACGACGCCGCCGAGCGTCAATGGGATGAGCGCCGAGAGCCCGGTCACCCACCCGGCCGCGACGACCGACAGGACCGGACACAGCACGAGGAGAGCGGTGAGAACGAGCGCCAGGAGCTGGGCTCCGAAGGACGCGGTGGCGGGCCGGGGCCGCAGCCGAGCGGGATCGCTCACCGCGCGGGACCTGACGTCAGCTCGGCGAGCGCCGTCCACCGCGTCATCCCACGGAGCGCTCCTCCCCCCGCCATCCCGACGAGCACGGCGCGGAGGGATCTCGCCCGCCGCGGCGGCCAAGGTCCCGCGCTGCGCTCGCGATGACAGGCGGCGCTACCGGTCATGGCGTCCTCAGCGACTCGCCCAACGGCTCGCCGCGCTTGACCAGGTAGGTGGGCACGGCGGCGGCGGCGAGCTGGGAGATCACGTGGAGCGAGCTCGCAGTCGCCCCGAACGTCGACGGCTCGACAAGCACCGCGACCGCCCGTGCGCCGCGCTGCGTCGCGAGCTGGAGCGCCTCCGGCCAGGCCGGATCGAGCGACGGCGTGATCGCGACCAGCGCGGCGTTGCGGTCTGGGCGCATCGCGTCGGAGAGCAGCAGCTCGGCGAACGGCAGCGTGCCGCGCGCGTGGACGAGCGCCAGCTCGTCCAGCACCCGGGCGAGCTGCCGTTCGCCGCGGTCCGGCTGGAGGAGCAGGTGGCGGTCGCCCTGCATCGCCAGGCCGACCGCGCGGCCGGCCTCGAGGAAGCGGCGCGCGATCGAAGCGGCCGTCGTGACCGCGTACTCCTCGGTCGAGACGGGTCCGCTGCCCGCCTGGACGGCGGCGTCGAGGTCGAGCGCCAGCCAGACGTCGGCGGTCGGCTCGTGCTCCACCTCTTTGACGATGAGACGGCCGAGCCGCGCGGTCGACCGCCAGTGCACCCGGTTGACCGGGTCGCCGGGCACGTAGTCGCGGATGCTCGAGGCCTGTGCCGACGAGCTGAAGCTCGCGGCTCGCGTGCGTGCCCCGCCGGGCAGGTCGCGGCTCGGCAGGTGCAGGTCGGGCAGCGGCTCGGTGGCCGGCAGCACGAGCACCTCGCGCGCGGTCGCGACGTGCCGGCGGGCGACGAAACAGCCGAACGGGTCGGCGCCTCGCAGCGCGAAGGGGCCGAGCCGGTAGAGGCCGCGCTCACGCAGCGCGGTGCGGATCGTCCAGCTCCGCGTCGCGTACGGCGGGAGGTCCGCGACGCGGCCGGGCGCGTGGCCGGGCAAGGTCGACTCGTCCACGACGGCGATCCACAGCTTCGGCAGCACCGAGCGGTTGCGCAGCGTCACGCGCTGGACGAGCTGGTCGCCAACCTGGAACCGGGTGCCGGCCACGTCGACGCGCAGGTCGAGCCAGGCGAGGCTGGCGCGGCTCCAGAGGAAGCCGAGCACCAGCACGCCCGCCAGGAGGTAGGCGACGTTGAAGAGGAGGAGGACGCCCGTGGTGACGGCCGCCCCGAGCGCGAGGAAGAGGAGCGCCAGGATCGGCCAGGCGTTCAGCACCGAGGTAACCCCCGCCCAGACCGCCCAAACCGTCCCTCAACCCTCAACCCTCAACCCCGTCAGACAGGCCCCGCAAGCCACACCCCCGCCCAAACCGTCCCTCAACCCTCAACCCTCAACCCTCAACCCTCTGAGAGGGGGTACGTTGATGGCGTGTCAGCGCCGTGGCCGCGCCCCGGGGATGGGCTGCTGCGCCAGGATCTCGCGCAAGAGGACGTTGGCGCCGACGTTCTTCAGCCGCGCCGCCGGCGAGAGGATGAGCCGGTGGGCGAGCGCCGACTCGGCGAGCGCTTTGACGTCGTCCGGGATCACGTAGTCGCGCCCGTGCAGCAGCGCCCACGACTGGCAGACGTGGAAGAGCGCGAGCGACCCGCGCGGGCTGGCGCCGAGCGCGATCTCGGGGTGGCCGCGCGTCGCGCCGACGACCGCGACGACGTACTCGCGCATCAGCGGGTCGACGTACACCCGGCGCACCGCCGCCTGGAGCGCCAGCAGCTCCTCGACCGAGACGACCTGCGGCAGCGAGTCGACCGGGTGGCGCGAGGACCCGCTCGCGGGTGTGGCCGGGTCGGTCGCGCGCTCCAGGATCGCCAGCTCGTCCCGCGGCCGCGGGTAGCCGATCGAGAGGCGGATCAGGAAGCGGTCGAGCTGCGCCTCGGGGAGCGGGAAGGTGCCCTCGTACTCGACCGGGTTCTGCGTCGCTATCACCAGGAACGGCTGGTTGAGCGGGTAGCTGACCCCGTCGACCGAGACCTGGCGCTCCTCCATCGCTTCGAGCAGCGCCGACTGGGTCTTCGGCGTCGCGCGGTTGATCTCGTCGGCCAGCACGACGTTGGCCATGATCGGACCGGGGCGGAACTCGAACTGGCCGGTGCGCTGGTTGAAGATGGAGACGCCGGTGACGTCGCTCGGCAGCAGGTCGGGCGTGAACTGGATGCGTTTGAAGAGGCCGCCGAACGTGTGGGCGATCGCCTTGGCGAGCACGGTCTTGCCGACGCCCGGCACGTCCTCGATGAGCACGTGGCCCTGGGCGAGCAGCGCGGCGAGCGCGAGCTCGACCTCGAACCGCTTGCCGACGATGGCGCGCTCGACGTTGGCGATCGCGCGCTCGGCGATCGCGCGGCTGGCCAGCGGGTCGAGGGCAGACACCGCAAGATCCTACCAAGGCGCGCCCGGCGGAACCTACAATCGGAATCTGTGCTGTCGACAGAAGAGCAGGAGTTCCTCAACGTCTACCGGACGGGCGACGTCGCCAAGATGCGCGAGTGGTGCCGCCAGCACCCGGACTTCCCGTTCCGCGGGGTCCACAACCAGGAGCTGAACGACACCTACTACCGCCTCGTGTGCGACGCGATCGCGAAGACGCTGAGGTACAGCCTCTAACGGCCGCGCAGCTTCCTTAGCGCCCACACCACCGGGTCGTGGTACTCGGTCACGATCCGTTCCTTGAGAGGGATGATCGCGTTGTCGGTGATGTGGATCTGCTCGGGGCAGACCTCGGTGCAGCATTTGGTGATGTTGCAGAAGCCGAGGCCGTCGCGCTGCTTGATCAGCTCCAGCCGGTCGTTGGTGTCGAGCGGGTGCATCTCGAGCGCGGCGAGCCGCACGAAGAGGCGCGGGCCGGCGAAGCGCGGCATCGTCTCGGGGTGGTCACGCAGGACGTGGCAGACGTTCTGGCAGAGGAAGCACTCGATGCACTTGTGGAACTCCTGCACCCGGTCGACCTCTTCCTGGTACATGCGCCGGGTGCCGTCGGCCTCCTTGGGCTTCGGCTTGAACGCCGGGACCTGCCTGGCCTTCTCGTAGTTGAAGGAGACGTCGGTCACCAGGTCTTTGATCAGCGGGAACGTCTTCAGCGGCGCGACCGTGATCGGCTCGCCCGGCTCGAAGCTGGACATGCGCGTCATGCACATGAGCCGCGGCCGGCCGTTGACCTCTGCGCTGCACGAGCCGCAGCGCCCGGCCTTGCAGTTCCAGCGGACCGCGAGGTCGGGCGCCTGGGTCGCCTGGATGCGGTGGATCACGTCCAGGACGACCATGCCCTCCTCGTAGTCGGTCCGGTACTCCTGGAAAGCACCGGCGCCGCCCTCGCCACGCCACAGCCGCATGGTCACCTCGCGCGCGGTCGCCGCGGCCATCAGGCGCCCTCCTCCACGATCTTCCTCAGCTCTTCCGGCATCTCGGGCAGCGGCTCCTGGCAGACCACCATTTCGCCGCCCTTCAGCCGCGTGATGACGTTCACCTTGCCGAACTTCGGGTCCGTGCCCGGGTAGTCGTCGCGGGCGTGGCCGCCCCGGCTCTCCTTGCGCTCGAGCGCCGAGCGCGTGATCGCCTCGGAGACGGTCAGCAGGTTGTGCAGGTCGAGCGCGAGGTGCCAGCCGGGGTTGTACTGCCGGTTGCCGATCACGCTCACGCGCGCGAGCCGCTCGCGGAGCCTGGCCAGCTCGTCCAGCGCCTGGAGCAGCTCGCGCTCGACGCGGATGATGCCGACCAGGTTCTGCATGCAGTCCTCGAGGTCGGCGTGGATGCTGTACGGGTTCTCGCCGCCCTGGCAGTCGAACGGGGCCAGCATCTCGCGCACCGACTCTTCGACCTCGCCCTGGTCGACGCGCGGCGAGCCGGCGCGGTTCTTGGCGTACTCGGCGGCGTACAGCCCGGCGCGCCGGCCGAAGACGACCAGGTCGGAGAGCGAGTTCCCGCCCAGCCGGTTGGCGCCGTGCAGCCCGGCAGCGACCTCGCCGGCCGCGAAGAGGCCCGGCACCGTCGTCTGGGTGGTCTCGGCGTCGACGCGGAGCCCGCCCATCTGGTAGTGGCAGGTCGGCCCGACCTCCATCGGCTCCCTGGTGATGTCGACGCCCGCCAGCTCCATGAATTGGTGGTACATCGACGGCAGGCGGCGCTTGATGTAATCGGGGCTGCGGCGGGTGGCGATGTCGAGGAAGACGCCACCGTGCGGGCTGCCGCGCCCGGCTTTCACCTCGGCGTTGATCGCGCGGGCGACCTCGTCGCGCGGCAGCAGGTCGGGAGTGCGCCGCTTGGTCTTGTCCTCGTACCAGGCGTCCGCCTCCTCCTCGGTGTCGGCCGTCTCAGCCCGGAAGAACTCGGGGATGTAGTCGAACATGAAACGACGGCCTGTCGAGTTGCGCAGCGTGCCGCCGTCGCCCCGCACGCCCTCGGTGACGAGCAGCCCCCGGACGCTGGGCGGCCAGACCATCCCCGTGGGGTGGAACTGGACCATCTCCATGTCCATCAGGTCGGCGCCGGCGCGGTAGCCCATCGCCATGCCGTCGCCGGTGTACTCCCAGGAGTTCGAGGTGATCTTGTACGCCTTGCCGATACCGCCCGTCGCCAGCACCACCGCCTTGGCGAGGAAGAGCACGAACTTGCCGCTCTCCCGCCAGTAGCCGAAGGCGCCGGCGATCTTGTCGCCGTCTTTCAGCAGGCGGTGCATGGTGCACTCCATGTACACGTCGATCCCCTTGTGCACCGCGTGGTTCTGGAGCGTGCGGATCATCTCGAGGCCGGTGCGGTCGCCGACGTGGGCGAGCCGGGCGTAGCGGTGACCGCCGAAATCCCGCTGGAGGATCAGGCCGTCGGGCGTGCGGTCGAACAACGCGCCCCACTCTTCGAGCTCGAGGACGCGCTCGGGCGCCTCCTGGGCGTGGATCTGCGCCATGCGCCAGTTGTTCAGCAGCTTGCCCCCGCGCATGGTGTCGCGGAAGTGGACGCGCCAGTTGTCCTCGGACCAGACGTTGCCGAGCGCGGCGGCGATGCCGCCCTCCGCCATCACCGTGTGCGCTTTGCCGAGGAGCGACTTGCAGATCAGCGCCGTCCGCACGCCCTGGGCCGACGCCTCGATCGCGGCGCGCAGCCCGGCGCCACCCGCGCCGACGACGACGACGTCGTACTCGTGCGTCTCGTACCGCTGCTCGGCCATCAGAGCACGATCCGCGGGTCGGCGATCAGGCCGGCGGCGACCGCCCGGACGTAAAGGTCGGCGAGGGCGACGCCGAAGAGGCTGACCCAGGCGAACTGCGGGTGCCGCTCGTTGAGCCGACTCACCGCCCGCCAGATGCGGTAGCGGGTCGGCGCCCGCTTGAACGTATCGAGGTAGCCGCCGCAGAGGTGGCGGCAGGAGTGGCAGGAGAAGGTGTAGAGCGAGAGCAGCGCGGCGTTGGCGACCAGCACGATGGTGCCCAGTCCGATCCCGATGCCGGTCGGGAAGACGAACGCCCTCAGCGCGTCCCACCAGAGGAAGAGCACGACGACGACCGAGAGGTAAAAAGCGTAGCGGTGGAGGTTCTGGAGCGTCCACGGGAAGCGCGTCTCGCCCCCGTAGCGCTGGCGCGCGTCGGGGATCGCGCAGGCCGGCGGCGACCAGAAGAACGACCGGTAGTACGCCTTGCGGTAGTAGTAGCAGGTGGCGCGGAAGGCGAGCGGGATCCAGAGGATCAGGAAGGCCGGCGAGATGGTCCACCAGCGGCCGATCACCGGCAGCGTGGCGTGCGCGCAGTTGGCGGCGATGCAGGGCGAATAGAACGGCGAAAGGTACGGCTCGGCGTAGTAGTTCGCGTTCTGCAGCGCGGCCCAGAGCGAGTAGAGGCCGAAGCCGGTGAGCACGACGACCACGGCGGCGGGCTGGAGCCACCAGGCGTCGCGGCGCCGGAAGCCGGTATGGACGGGGAGTCGCGGGGTCCTGGTCGTGGGAAGCGTGGTTTCTGCTGCGCTCATTCCTTCCTCTAGGCCTAGTGGTCCACGTACGGCTGCGTGCGCTCGGCTGGCGCCGCCGCTACCTCCGGGTGCCGCGCGGCCAGCCGGACGCAGGCGTTCCAGCGGAGCAGCGCATCGTCGTTGCCGGGCGGCCGCAGCGCCTCGGCCTTCTCGTACCAGTCCTTCGCTTCGAGGAGAAGCTCGTAGACGGTGCTGCCTGTGCCGGGGTTGTGCTGGTCGAGCAGCGCCTTCGCCCATCGCTCGCAGATGATCCCGGCGTAGTAGGCGCGGTCGTACTCGTCGGCCAGCCGTGGCAGCAGCTCGCGCGCCCGGCGGACCAGGCCCGGCCCGCCATGCGCGAACTGGTCGGTCAGCGCCAGCACCAGGCCGGTCAGCGCCGCCTCGTCGTGCGGCTCGACCGCCAGCACGTCGAGGTAGATGCTCTCGGCTTCCCACGGCTGGGCGAGCAGCCTGTACCGTTCAGCCTTCGCCAGCGCCGCGGGGATGCCGTCCTTCGTCAGCCGCTTGAGGTCTGGCATCGGTAGCCTTGCTCAGCGTACCACGAACGCGCGGGCAGCACGAGCGGCCAGCGGCTACCCGTCGGCGACGCGCAGCACGAGCGAGCCCCGCACCTGGCCGCGGCGCAGCCTATCGAGCGCTTCGTTGGCACGGTCGAGCGGCAGCTCGTCGACCTCGGTGCGCACCGGCACGCGCGGGGCGAGCGCCAGGAACTCCTCGCCGTCCCGGCGGGTCAGGTTCGCGACCGAGCGCACGACGCGCTCGCCCCAGAGGATCTCGTACGGGAACGAGGGGATGTCGCTCATGTGGATGCCGGCGCAGACGACCACGCCGCCTTTGGCGACCGCGCGGAGCGCGGCCGGCACCAGCTCGCCGGCCGGCGCGAAGATGATCGCGGCGTCGAGCTCCTCAGGGAGCTGGTCGGTGCCGCCGGCCCACTCGGCGCCGAGCGAGCGGGCGAAGCGCTGGCTCGCCGCGTCGCCCGGCCGCGTGAAGGCGAACACCCGCCGGCCCTGGTGGCGGGCGACCTGGAGGACGATGTGCGCGGCCGAGCCGAAGCCGTACAGGCCGAGCCGCTCGACCTCGCCGGCCATCCGCAGCGCGCGGTAGCCGATCAGTCCGGCGCAGAGCAGCGGTGCGGCCTGCGCGTCGGGGTAGCCCTCGGGCAC
>DASRFH010000091.1:0-4602 GCA_035651675.1 Chloroflexota bacterium
TCCAGGGGACCTGGTACGCCGCAGCGTGGCGAGCTTGACCCAGCCGTTTTCGCGGCGACCGACCCATCCGTCTGTCCAGGGGACCTGGTACGCCCGCTCGCCACGCGGCCGACCCGAACGGGGAGCAGCTCGCCGGCCTCGCCCGTCGGCCCAATGCCGGCATCCCGAGGAGGGACGACGAGGGATCTCGACCGTCGCGCCGTCCTCGGGCCCCGGGGGCGCGCGCACGGACCGCGCCGGCCGGGGCTCCTCGCGCCGCTCGGAACGACAGTCCGAAGCTCCTCGCGCCGCTCGGAACGGCAGCCCGAGGCTCGCCCCAACGCGGTTCACTGAAGGCCGCCGATCGTGCGCGTGGGCCCCGCCCACGTCCCCTCTCCGACGGGGACCGCCTGGCGTTGGCGGCGCGCGTCCAGTCGATCGTGCGAGTGCGCACCTCCCACGTCCCCTCTCCCCCTGGGAGAGGGCCAGGGTGAGGGCGTGACGCCCAGGCGCCGCTGCTTGGCAAGTGAACAACATCGAGGCCTGCCTGGTGCACACCAGCCCGGCGTTCTCGGCCCTGGCGGTCACCCCGACCTCGCTCAGCCGGCGCCGCGGGCCGCGCCACCGGCTGGCCGGCGGAACAGGTAGCCGACGCCCGGCTGCGTCAGCAGGTAGCGGGGCTGGTCCGGCGCCGGCTCGATCTTGCGCCGCAGGTACTTCACGTACGTGCGGAGCTGCTCGTGCGATGCCTTGTACTCCTCGCCCCACACCGTCGCGAGCAGCTCCGCGTGCGGCACGACCCGCCCGGCGTTCTCCACCAGCACCATCAGCAGCCGCAGCTCGGTGCGCGAGAGCCGCACCGGCTCGCCACCGCGCGAGACCTGCCGCTGCTCGAAGTCGACGCGCAGCCAGCCGTCGTCGATCGGGCCAGCGGCGCGGCCGGCCTCGGCCCGCCGGGCACGGCGCAGCACGGCGCGCACGCGCGCAACCAGCTCGTTCGGGCTGAACGGCTTGACGACGTAGTCGTCGGCGCCGGCCTCGAGCCCGTCGATGCGCTCCGGCTCGCGGCCGAGCGCCGTGAGCATGATGATCGGGACGTCGGAGAAGTCGCGGATGCGCCGGCAGACCTCGACCCCGTTCATCGCCGGCATCACCACGTCCAGCAGGACGAGGTCTGGCTCATCCTCCCGCACGGCGGCCATGCCGCTCGGCCCATCGGCCGCCCACGTGACGCGGAAGCCGTGGCGGCCGAGCGCGTGCTGCACCAGCCGGGCGACGCGCGCTTCGTCGTCCACGACTAGGATGGTGGGCGGGGCCTGGGGCTGCACGGCTAGAACACCGGCTCCGTACTCGCCGACCCGGCATCGCCTGCCGTGGCGAGCAGCGCGAGGGACCCCGGCCGTCGCGCCCCGCGCGGGCGCCCCGCGTCGCCGGGCGGGGCGCGACGGCCGAGCCCCCCCGTCGTTCCTCCCCGGGATGGCATCGCCGAGCCGACGTCCTAGGCCCGGCCGGCCGTCGTGGCGCGTGGCCTCATCCGCCCATTATGGCGGGATGGGGCGCCGACGAACACGGCCATGGGGTGCCAGACCCTCCCGCCAGTTGGTAAGCTGCGCCGTGGCCTCCCTGGCCAGTTGCGCCGCGTCCTGGCTGGCGCCGTGGCTGCCGCTGATCGCCGTCGCCGCCGCGCTGGTCGTGCTCCGGCCGCTCGTGCTGGCGCCGCGGCTGCGGCGCGTCGGCCCGCCGGCGCCGGGGGTCGAGAGCCTGGCGGCGCTCCTGGCCGACGGGCGCTACCGCGGGGTGCCGGTGCGCGAGGAGCCGGCCGGGCCGTACGGCGGCGGCCGCTGGCTGCCCGGCCGGGGGGAGATCCGGCTGGCGCGGGGGATGCTCGCGCGCCGCGACGTCGACGCCGTGATGATCCTCGAGCACGAGCGCGGCCACGCGGCCGGCGACCTGCCCGCGCCGCGCGCCTACCGGGTGGGGCTGGTCGCGGCGTTCCTGGCCGCGCTGGCGCTCGGGCTGAACGGCCGGCTCGACCCGCACGCCGCGGCCGCGGTGATGGGCGCGGCCTACGCCATCGCCGCGCTCCACGTCCTGCGGAACGAGTGGGCCGCCTCCGTGTACGCGCTGCGGCTGGCGCGCGCGTGGCCGCCAGCGCTTCGACGCGCGGCGCTCGCCCGGCTCGCCACCGCGTACGGCGTCTACCTGGCCGAGTGGGCGCCGCTCGGCCTGGTCGTGCTGGCGCTAGCGGCCCTGGTCTCCTGCCGGTGAGCAGGTGGGCCCGATCGATTCCACCTCCCGACCCACCGGCCGCGATCCGGTTCTCGGCGCGGTCTCGCCGAGCACGCGAGCGACCGACCACGACCCACTGGATCGGCGCCGAGCGCTCGCGCGCTTCCCAAAGAGCCACAGAGCGCGGCCCAGCCAGCGGCGCTAGCGTCGCAGACGACGGGAGCAGCCGTTGCCGCATCACCCATTTGACGAAACACGCCAAAAAGGGCTAGGTATTTCCCCGACGCGACGACAGTCGACGACGCATGCGCGACGGCACGGAGACCTGCATGAGTCATCGAAAGTTGTTCAAGGGCGTCCTCGCCCTCATGGCGCTCGGCGTTTTGGTCGTCGGGGCCTTGCTCTCCGCCGCGCCGGTCGGCGCGGCGGCGGTCATCCTCACGCCGACCTCGGGGCTCACGGGGACCCAGGTCAACGCCGCCGGCACCGGCTACCAGCCGGGTGAGACCGTCCGGATCATCTTCGGTAACTTCTACGGCACCGACGTCGCCGACGCGACGGCTGATAACGACGGAGCGTTCAGCGTGAATTTCGCCGTGCCAACCGTCGATGCGTTGGGCTCGGCGGTCGTGGCCGGCCAGACCTACAACGTGTACGCACTGGGCGCGACCTCCAGTAACCAGGCCAGCGCCACGTTCACGGTCACCGGCATCGCGCCGACGGCGACGCCGACGGCGACGCGCACGCCCACCGCGACGGCGACGCGCACGCCGACGGTCGGCAGCGGGGCGAGCGCGACCGCGGCGGCGACCACCGTCGCGACCGCGACCAGTACGGTGACGCCCACGCCGACCGCTACGCCCACGCAGATCCCGCAACGCGAGCTCGTCGTCGACGGCGGCTTCGAAAACGGCGGCTACGGCTTCGTGCCAATCGGCACCTTCGGCTACGTGAGCGCTCCCGTCCACTCCGGCGTCAAAGCCGCCCACTTCGGCCCCAACGGCGGGGGCATCAGGTCGCCGCCGATCCTGATCCCGTTCGACGCCAGCCTCGTGGCGGTCAAGTTTTGGTACCTGTTCCCTGTCTCCTCTCAGGATCCGCTGCAACTCCTGGTCGTCGACGTCGGGACCGGGCAGACGCTGACCAGCACGGCGATCTCCTCGAGCGGAAAGACCCTCGGGCAGTGGTACCAGTTCGACGGTACCTCGCTCGGCGCGACGCTCGCCGCCCAGGCCCGGGGCAGGTCGATCAGCATCGAGGTCCGTATCGTGGCCAGCAGCCAGGATCCCGGCGGAGCCTCCCTCGACGAGGCCGTGATCGACGACCTATCCCTGGTCGCGGATGGCCGCTTCCGCGCCTTCGTTCCGGAGATGGTGCGCACAGGCTACCTCGACGACACGACGGTCCTGATCGCCAACGCCACCGCCAACGACGTCACCGAGGTGCGGCGCGATGGCAAGATCGTCTGGCAGCTCACCGGTCTGAGTGACCCCCTGCGCGCCGAGCGACTCGACAACGGCAACACGCTGGTCGTGGATGCGGGCAACTCGCGCGTCGCTGAGTTCACCAAGGACAAGCAGCTCGTCGCCACCTACCCGGTCGTGGGTGCGCCGGTTTCGGCGCACCGGCTCGCCAACGGCAACACGCTGATCGCGACCGACGACAGTCCATATTCGCGCGTCTTCGAGCTCACGCCGGACAAGAGCATCGCCTGGTCGTACCGCTACGACCGGTGCACCTTCGCCAACGGACAGCCCTACTGCGTCGGGAAGGTCGCCGACGCCATCCGGTTGGCCAACGGCGACACCCTCCTGGCGGTGGCCGACTCCGGCGTCGGGCTGGTCGAGGTCAGCCCGGCGGGCACGACCGTTGCCCAGACCCAGGTCACCGGCGCCAACGGTGTGGCCATGCCGGTTTACGCGGTCCAGGAGCTCGACAACGGCGACCGCCTGGTCACGACCTCGCAGGTCCTCGGCGCGCGGGTGGTCGAGCTCAACCCGTCCGGCCAGGCCGTCTGGTCGTACGGTCTGGACGCCTTCGCCGACGGGGCGCTCTACCTGCCGCGCGATGCCGTCCGGACGCGCACCGGGACGACCCTGATCGCCGACTACGGCAAGGACCGGATCATCGAGGTGAGCAACGGCGGGCAGATCGTCTGGCAGTACAACCGCGCCTCGTCCGGCCCCTACAGCGTGCGCGAAGTTCCGCCGGGGCTCAGCTACCGGTAGGGCGGCGACGCGACACTTCGCCCCGAGCGGGAAGCGGTAGCCTACGATCTGCAGGCACGCCGCCTGCCAGGAGGTGACCGTCTCCGATGCTGAAGCGACTCGGGCTGCTGCTCTTCACGGCGATCTTCGTCACCGGCGGCTGGGGCCAGGCGCAGCAGCCCGGCGG
>DASRFH010000092.1:0-17589 GCA_035651675.1 Chloroflexota bacterium
CGGCTCCCAGAACGACGAGCCAGGGTGCCGGCGGTTCGACGTGATCCAGGACGACGCCGACCCAAATCGGATCTACTTCTACGAGGTCTACGACGACGACGCGGCGTTCCAGGCGCACACGCAGGCGCCGCACTTCCCGGCCTGGCGCGACCTGCCGAAGGAGTGGTTCGCCTCGCCGACCACCGTCGTCCGCGGCCAGACGATCTCCCCCGAGCCCTACAAGTAGGAGGCGCCTTGCCCCGCCAGGGGGCCTACGAGGCGACCGCTGGCGTCGCGTCTGTGGGGTCGTCCGCCTCCTCGGCCGAGATCTTGTAGCCGAAGCCACGCACCGAGATGATCGGCGGCGGCGGCACCGGCCCGCTCGACAGCTTCACGCGGAGCCGGCGGATATGGACGTCGACCGTGCGCCCGACGCTGGCGTCGCGGTAGCCCCAGACGAGCTGCGCGAGGTTCTCGCGCGAGAAGACCTCGTCCGGCCGGCTGGCCAGCACCGAGAGCAGGCGGAACTCGATCGGCGTCAGCCGCAGCTCGGCCCCGCCGAGCGTGACGCGACGGCGCGACCGGTCGACGATCAAGGGGCCGAGCTCGATCTGGTCGGCGTGCGGCGCCCCCTGGTCAGCGCGCTGGCGGGCGCGGCGGAGCTGCGCCTCGACGCGCGCCTGGAGCTCGAAGATGTCGAACGGCTTGGAGACGAAGTCGTCGGCGCCGAGCTTGAGGCTCAGGACGGTGTCGCGCTTCCGCCCCGTCGCGCTCGCGACGATGATGGGCACGTCGGCGAGGCTCTTGAGCTCCGAACAGAGGAGCAGCCCGTCGACGTCCGGCAGGATCAGGTCAAGGATGATGAGGTCCGGCCGCGCCCGCTCGAGCGCCGCTTTGGCCGCCAGGCCGCTGTCCGCGCGGACGGTGCGGTAGCCAGCCGACTCGAGCACCTCGGCCACCGATTCGGCGATGGCGTCGTCGTCCTCGATCAGGAGGATCGTGGCACCGCCCGCCTTTTCGTTCGGCATCGTTCACGAATCCTGGGGGCCGTCTTCAAGCCAGGCCTCGCCCCGGGCTTTTGTTACAGCAAGTCGCGTGCCGGAAAAGCGTTCGTAACGCGCGCCACACTGCCGGCGCGCTGGGTCTGCGCTCAACGGCTCGTCGTTCGCGGCGAGCCGGGAGAAGTTTGTCCCGCTCGGCGGGCCGGACGGCGGGCGGGCGGGCTGCGCCGGAGCCGCTAGAACGCCGGCCCGGTGATGTCACCCCGAGGAGGGACGACGAGGAATCTCGGCCGGCGCGCCGTCCTCGGCTCCGGGGGCGCCGGCGCACGGCGCGCCGGCCGAGGTTCCTCGCTCCGCCCGGAACGACACCCGAGGCCGGGCCGGCGAACACCGGGCCGGCGTTCTAGCGCCATTCGTTAGTTTCCGGTGCAAAACTCCGTTGCCACCAGACTCTGGAGCCGCACCCACTGTAGGTTGTGGGCACCGTGCTCCGAAGCACACAAGATCTTGTGGTACTCGTATCGGCACATCGCGAAACCGGCTTATCGCCCGGGTTTTGCACCGGAAACCAGTTAGTGTAGTTAGCGCGGGCGCGCGTGGCGGGTCGCGTCCGGCTCCACGATCAGGACGGTCAAGTCGTCGCGGTAGCGGGCGTTCGTGTCGTGCTCCCACCGCCGCGCGTAGGCAAGCACTTCGGCCGGCGCCGTCGGCAGCGGCTGACCGGCCTCGGCCAGGGCATTGAGCGCCCAACCGGTTGCGTCGCTCGCGAGGTAGAGCCGGTCGCCCGGCGCGAGCTCGACCTCTACCCACTCGACGAGCGGGCCGAAGCGGCCGGTGCCGTCGAGCACGCCGAAGCCGATGCCAGCGTGACCGTGCCATGGCTCGACGCGGTTGCGCAGCTCGCGCCGGAAGAGCGCGACGCGTTCAGCCTCCGACATCCCGCCTTCGCGCAGGATCTCGTCCCGCAGCCGCTCGGCCGCCGTCGTCTGGAAGCGCGTCAGCAGCCGGGCCGCGCCCGAGGAGGGCTGGAGCAGCGCTGCCGCGTCGCCGAGCATCGCGATCGTCGCGCGGCCGGCCTCGACGATCGCGGCGACGGCGGTGGTGTTGAAGGTGTCGTGCTCGCGGAAATCGATCGGGCCGTCGTCGCGCGCGGCGTTGAGCGAGCCGACGAGGCGATCGGCCGTCGCGAGCGCGGCCGCGAGCGCCCCCCTCGGCGGCCCAGGCGGCGCGGCGGCCAGCGCCGCGGCCGCCAGCCAGGCGGCCTTCCCGCCGCCCGCCCACGGCGGGTACGATCCGTCGGCCAGGAAGCTGGCCGTCACGCCGTCGCACACCGCGAAGGCGCCGCGCGCCGGGTTCGCCGCCCAGGCGTCCTCGTTCGGGTGCCGCAGGGGGTCGCCGGGAACGCTGAGGGCCTGGAAGGTCGTCCCCTCTCCCGATGGGAGAGGGTTAGGGTGAGGGCTCAATGTGCCGAGCGGCTTCGGCGGAGCCGGGCACCCCGCCGGAGATGGTCCCTCACCCCGGCCCTCTCCCACCGGGGGAGGGGGTCAACCAGCGCTTGGTGAGCCGCGGGTAGCGCGGAAGGGGACCGACGAGCGGCTCCGCGTAGCGGCGGAAGGCAGGCGTGACCGCGTGCCCGTCGAGGTAGCCGTCGGGCAGGTAGCGTACCTGGTTTGCCACGCGCTCGAGCGGCGCCTGGCCGACGCCACACCGGTACGGCGCGTCGCATTCCCGGACCAGCGTAACCATCTGGCCCGTCACCCCTCGCGTCGCGAGGTCGACGGCGTGGGCGCCCGCCATCTCGGCCTCGGCCAGATCGCTCTCCGAGTAGCAGGCGGTCAGCATGCGCTGGATCGTGCCCGGCTTGTCGTAGCGCGCCTTCAGGTTCAAACGCTGCGCGACCGCCTCGCAGAGGATCGCCGCGACGCCGCCGAGCTGGCGGTGGCCGAACGAATCGACGTAGAGCGTGCTGCTATCGGCCCGCAGGTACTCGCCGCGCGCGTCCCTGAGCGCCTCGGAGACGACGACGACCGCGCGCCCGAAACGGTCGTAGGTGCGCTGGACGTCGTCGAGGAAGCCGTCGAGCGCGAACGGGCGCTCAGGCGTGTATATGAGGTGCGGCGCGTCCTCCTCGTCATGGCGCGCCAGGCCGGCGGCGGCGGCGAGCCAGCCGGCGTCGCGGCCGTAGACCTCGAGGATCTTGACCGGGTCGACCGTCGCGATCGACTCCGTGTCGCGCCCGGCGTCCATGGTCGTCTGGGCGACGAAGCGGGCAGCCGAGCCGTAGCCGGGCGTGTGGTCGGTCTCCGGCAGGTCGTTGTCGACCGTCTTTGGCACGGTGACCACGTTCAGCTCGTAGCCGACCGCCGCGGCGGCCTCGGCAAGCCGGTGGCCGGTGTCGGCCGAGTCGTTGCCGCCGATCACGTGGAAGTAGCGGACGTCCAGCTTCCGCAGCGTGTCGAGCGCCTGGCCCAGCTCGGCGTCGCTCAGCTTGTGGCGCGCCGAGCCGAGCAGCGCCGCCGGCGTGCGGCGGAGCTGGTCGAGCGGCGGCGCCTGCTCGGTCAGGTCGAACACCTCGCCGCGCAGCACACCCAGGATGCCCTGGTGCGAGCCGAGCACGCGGTCGACCTTCGGGGACGTCGCGCCCGCCCCGACGACGCCGGCCAGGCTGGCGTTCATGACGGCCGTGCAGCCGCCGCTCTGGAGGACGAGGAGGTTACCAGGCATCGGTCACTCCAAGCGCAGCTCTCGCGTCATGTCTGGCGAAGCGAGAAGCCTCGGCCATGCCGGCGAGAACGAACCGCCCGTCGTCCGCGCGACGGTCGGGATTCGCCCTCCGCCGCGCTCCTTGGGACGACAGAAGAGAAGGAGGAGCGCTGCTCGGGATGAAGCCCAGCTCAATGCTTGGCGCGGACGGCGGCCCGGAACGCGGCGCGCGAGGACCCGTCGATCTGGATGCGGTTCGGTCGGACGTCGAGCTCCTGCTTGAGCTTGACGTACTGGTTGTCGGGCAGGTCGCGGTCGAGCAGCAGCCCGGGGCCGATGGCGCAGTTCGAGCCGATCCGCACGCCCTCCTTCAGGCAGACGTTGATGCCCGTCCGAACGTGCGAGCCGATCATCGCCCCGAGCTTGGGCATACCGGTGTCGATCGGCTGACCCTCGACGACGACGACGCCGTTGCGCTCGTCCAGCCGCAGGTTCGCCGTCACCGTCCCCGAGCCGAACGAGACGTCGTCGCCGAGCACCGAGTCGCCGACGTAGTTGGTGTGCAGCTCGACGCCTTCGCCGAGGTAGGAGCGGGCGACCTCGGTCGCGAAGCCGACCACGCAGCCGCGGCCGACGATCGAGTCGCGGACGAGCGCGCCGTTGCCGACGATCGTGCCGGAGCCGACGATCGCCGGGCCGGCGACGGTCGCACCCGCGAACAGCTTGACGCCATCGCCCAGAACCACGTCGCCCATGACAGACGCCGTCGGGTGGACGAAGATGCCCTCACCTTTCGTCACACCCCTGGGAACGTTGGTCAACAACAAAGCGGCCGCGCGCAGGACGTCCCACGGGTACTTGATCGGCACCCACGGCCCGTCGTACGGCACGACCTCGACCCGGCCGCTCGCCATCAGACGCGCCCACGCGCGTTCGTACTGGTCGGCCGGGTTCGGCGCGACCGCGCGCAGCGCCTCGAACAGCGCGGCTGGGCGGCGGACGACGTCCGCGACGATCTTCACCAGATCGCTCGGCTCGCCGCCGGGCGGCGGCTTTTCGACGACGTGCAGCGCCCGGTCGCCGTCGACGCTCAGGTAGCCGCCGGGGAAGTAGCCCGCGAGCCGCACGCCGACGACGAAGCCGTCCGCGTCCGAGTGGTCGAGCCGCCCCAACAGCCGGGGGAAGAGCGCCGGGTCGACCAGGTCATGCACCTGGCTGACCAGCACCGGCCGGTCGCCGATCAGCGGCTCGCAGCGCAGGACGGCGTCGCCCATCCCCTCGGGCGAGGGCTGCACCACCACCCGGATGCCAGGTACTTCGCCGAGGACCGGTTCGTTGGCAGGGTTGCCGACCACCACCACGTCCTCGACGCCGGCCGCGCGCAGGGCGGCGAGGTGGCGGTCGAGGAGCGTCGTATCGCCGAAGCGGAGCAGCGACTTCTGGGTCAGCGGCCAGAAGCGCCGATTCGCGCCGCCGGCCAGGATGACCGCGATGGGTGAGGCCACGGTCCAAGGATAATGGCACCAGGAGGGACGCGCGATGGTAGCCCCCTTCCCAGGGGGACGAGGAGCCGCGGCGTCGGTCGGCACCGGCGTGCCGGCCGGAAGCCCCCTTCCCAGGGGACGAGAGAGCCCGTCCGGTAGAATCGCGCGTGCCTGACTCACCGCTTCTGTTCCTCACGCCCAACCTCGAGCGGTTCCGTCCCAGGGCCGTGACGTTCGACGCCGACGGCGTGCTGCACCGCGGCCGCGGCGTGCTGCCGGGCGCGGTCGATCTGATCGACGCGCTCGACGCGCGCGGCATCCCGTGGACGATCGTCACTAACAACAGCCGGCAGACGCCGTCGGTCGCCGCCGCCTTCTACCGCGCGATCGGGCTGCCGGTCCGCGACACGAACGTCTCGACGGCCGCCCAGGCGATGGCGGCCTACATCGCGTCCCACCAGGAGCACGGCCGGCCCCTCGTCTTCGCACTCGGCGACGCCGACCTGGTCGCGACGCTCACCGCGGCCGGCTGCGAGGTCACCGACGACGAGCAGCTCTGCCAGTGGGCAGCGGTCGGCCTCGACCGGGAGCTGAGCTACGACAAGCTCCGCCGCGTCTCGGACGCGGTCCGCCGCGGCGCGCGCTTCGTCGCCGCGAACCTCGACCCGACCATCCCGAGCGAGACCGGCGCGATCCCGGGCGTCGGCGCGATCGCCGCGGCGATCCGGGTCGCCAGCGGCGTCGAGCCGACCAACATCGGCAAGCCTGGGCCAGAGATGATGCTGCAGGCCGTCCACGCTATGGGCGCGACGCCGGACACGGCGGTCCACCTCGGCGACCGCATCGACTCCGACGTGCTCGGCGCGCGGCGGGCCGGGATGGTCGCCGTGCTGGTCGAGACGGGCGGTCACACCCGCCGCGACGCCGCCGGCCTACCGCCCGGCGAACAGCCCGACGTCGTCGCCGTCGACCTACCGGCCATAATGAGGTGGTGGGAGCTATGACGTCGACGGACGCCCGGGCGGGCCACGGCGCGTCTTCGAAGACGGCACCGAGGGTGGATGTGACAGAGCGGACGCGGGGCGCCGCCAACGGCGTGCTGTGGCTCGGCACGCAGCTCCTCGGCGCGGGGCTGGTCGTCTTCAGCCTGCCGGCCATCGTCGCGCCCGGCCGCTTCGGGCGGCTCTTCGGTCTACCGGTGTCGGGTCACCCGGCGGAGTCGGTCGTCTACCGGTCGATCTCGGTCCGCGACGTCGTGATGGGGATCGGCCTGATCTCCGCCGCGCGCCACTTCGGCCGCCTCGCGCCGTGGCTGCTGATCCGCGCGCTCTGCGACGGCGGGGATGCGCTCGCGATCGGCTGGGCCTTCCTGCGGGGCGCCGGCAACCGCCGCCTGGGCGCGCTCGGCCTTATGGCCCTCGGCGCCGCCCTCTACGACGCGGCGCTGTACGTCATCGCGAAGCGGGACGGGTAGGGAAGAAGGCCCCGACCGAGACCGTCGCCCGATCGTCCGGGGCGCCAGGCACCCGAATTCGGTCGTCGGTGTCGAGCACCTCGTGGACCGCGTAGTCCCCGTCGCGCGGCTCGGCGAATCTGTGGACCTGCCGCAGGTTCACGTCGGCGACCCAATAGTTCGGCACGCCCGCCCCGGCGTAGAGCAGTCGCTTTCGGCCAAGGTCGTCGGCGAGCGTCGTATCGGAGACCTCCACGATGAGCTGCGCTTCGGCCGCGCGCCAGAGCACGTCGGCTCGGGGCCGCCGCGGCACGACGGCCAGATCCGGCTCCGGCGCGTTGGCCTCCGAGACCACGATGGCATCCTGGTCGATCACCTGCCAGCGCGGGTGCCGACCCAGGGCGTCGTACAGCTCTTCATGGATGGCGTTCTTGGTCCAGATGTGTGGCTGGTTCTTGGGCGACATAACGATTACTTGCCCGTCGACGAGCTCGGTGCGGACGTCGGGGTGGAGCAGGCCGAGCTCGGCCATCCTGAGGTATTCGTCGACCGTGAACCGGTACGGTCCGGGCGCGGGCGGCGTGGTGATCGTCGCCGTCTGCATCGAGCCAATCCTACCAGGTGGGCGTCAGGGGGTCACGGCCGCCCGGGTGATCGTCGCCTGCTCGGGGTCGCGCGCCTGCCAGTCGGCCTGCTGGAAGGCCTCCTGCACCGCCTCGAACGGGAAGGTGTGCGAGACCACCTTGTCCCACGGCACGCGCCCGCGGGTGCGGACCATGAAGTCGAGCGCCCGCGGCACGATCCGTGGGTCGTACTGCGAGAACGCGATGTAGCGCAGCGATTGCTGGCACGACCACCGCGGGTCGAGCTGGAAATCGAAGCCTGGCACGATCGAGCCCACCTCGAGGTACGTCCCGCCCGAGCCGAGCATCTGTAAGCCCTCGGCGATCACGCCCTTCACGCCGGCGACGTCGGCTGCGAACTGGGCGCCGTAGCCGTTGGTCAGCTCCTTGACCGCGGCGATGCGGTCCTCCGCCGTGCGCAGCTCGCGGATGTCGATCACCGCGTCGGCGCCGAACTCTTGGGCGAGCTTCAACCGGCCGGGGATGGCGTCCACCGCGATCACCTTGCCGGCGCCCATGTCCCTCGCCGCGGCGATCATGTTCAGCCCGAGCCCGCCGGCGCCTTGGACGACGATCGAGTCGCCCTGGCGGAACCCGCCCGCGTCGAGCGCCTGGATCACCTGGCAGAGCGCGCAGTTGATCGGCGCCACGAGCGCGTCGGGCATGTCCTCCGGCACCTTGACGCAGACGTGGCCGGGCAGCAAGTAGTAGTACTCGGAGAACGCCGAGACGAAGTGCGGGAAGTTCTCGGTGCGGTAGTTGCCCGGCCGACGCTTGTTGGGGCAGCACTCGGGCTGGTCGCGCAGGCAGGCCGGGCAGCGGCCGCACGGGAAGAAGTAGTTGTAGATGATGCGGTCGCCTTCCCCGAGCGGCTGGCCGGTCGAGTCGGTCTCGACGCCTGGCCCGAGCGCGACGATGCGGCCGGTCATCTCGTGGCCCATCGGCCGTCCGCCGTCCGGGATGGGCGATTCGCCGCGCCAGATGTGGAGGTCGCTCCCGCAGACGTTGGCGTAGGTGATCTTGACGAGGATGGCGCCAGGCTCTGGGTCGGGCAGCGCCCAACGCTGGAACTCCCACGGACCCTTTGCGCCCTTCAGAACCGCGATGCGACCGTCCATTTTCCCCCCGGTAGGATACGCCGCGCTTCGAAGAAGGGCGGCGTGGGTTGAGGCTGGCTGACGGGCGGGTACCATACCACCGTGCGCTTCGGGGTGAACGTCAACTGGGCCGATTTGCCCGGCCTGGTGCCACGGGCGCGGGCGATCGGCCTCGACTACGTCGAGCTCCGCGTCTCTGACGCGCTCTCGCCGCTAACGATCGACGAGCAGACCTTCCGCGAACGGCTCGCCGCCCTGGGCAAGCTCGACCTACCGGTCGAGGCGGCGAACGTCTTCCTGACGCCGCCGGTGATGGTGGTTGGGCCCGACGCGGAGCTGGATCGGCTGCGGGAATACGCGCGTGTGGCGGTCGAGCGGCTGCGGCTCGTGGGCGCGGAGGTCGTCGTGTGGGGCAGCGGCCCGACGCGGCAGATCCCGGAGGGCTTCCCGCGCGAGCGGGCCTGGGCTCAGATGCGCGAGCGGGTCGGGGTCGTCGCGGAGCTGTGCGAGCGTGCCGGCATCCGCATCGCGCTCGAGGCGCTGCCGCGGACCGCCGTGAACTTCATCCACCGGATCGGCGAGTGCCGGCTGCTGGCCGAGCAGGTCGGCAGCCCGGCGGTCGGCATCGTGGCCGACAACCTGCACATGATGAAGGAGGAGGACGACTACCTCGCCGCCCTCCGCGCCTGCGCCGGCCGGATCTACCACGTGCACGTCGCCGACTCGAACGGTCGAGCGCCGTCGTTCGGCGGCGGCTACGACCTCGGCCCGTTCGCCGCGACGCTCCGCGCGCTCGGCTACGACGGCCGGGTCACGATCGAGGCACGTGTCGACCTGGAGAACGAGCTGCCGGACGCCCTCGCCTTCCTGCGGCGGACGTTCCGGTAGACGACCGCGCCCTGGTCAGCGCGTGATCCCGAAGGTCACCGGGCCCGTGATGATGGACGAGGAGCCGACCTGGCGTCCTGGGAAGGGCGGTTTGCCGCGCGGGTCGACCCACCAGCCCTCGATCGTCTTGACCGCGCCGTGGCCGTCGGCGTGGTAGACGTGGAACCAGGCGAAGGCGGCCAGCGGCTTCGAGCAGTTCGGGCAGCCGGAGGTGCTAGCGATGAGCGGGACGACCACGTCCTGGCCCTGGAAGTTCGCGTCCAGGTCACCGTAGTCGACCGCCCGCTCGCCCGGCGACACTTGAATGGGATCGCCGATCGCCAACATCGACGTGACCCCCGAGCTCGGGTCGAGCAGCGACTTGATCACGGCGTTCGAGTTCGCGCCGGTGATGTTGAGCGGACCCCAGTTGAAGCCGCCCGTGCCGCTGCCGCCACCGCAGGAAAACGGGTTGGTGATGTCGAGCGAGAAGACGATGTGGGTGCCGCCGTAGCCGCCGCAGGTCGCCAGCGACTGGTTGTAGGTGTCGAGCGAGAAGATGATCGGCAGGACCGGCGCGCCGCCTGGCGGCTGGATCTGCTGCGACGCCTCGCCGGCGAACGTGCCGGTCGCGCCCGCGCGCACGGTCAGCGTCGGGTGGCCGAGGATCCCGGCGAAGAAGGTGGCGAACTGCTTCTGCGCCACGACCTCGACGCCCCAGACCGCCGGGCTGCCGCCGACCGGCACGGCCGGTGGGTTGTAGCCCGAGCCGACGGCGCGGACGCGGTTGCCGCTGCCGTCCAGGTACCACGCGCCGGAGCTCGCCCCCAGTCCAGCGTTCGGCACGAACGTGCCGTTGCCGTTCAGCGCCAGGTAGTTGTTGATCGTGGCGCTGACCGCGGCGTCGGTCGTGCCGGTCTGCATGCTGTTCGCCATCAGGCGGGCCGCGGCCAGCGCGGCCGCGTCGGCGGCGTTCTGCATGTACCGGCGCTGGGCGTAGGCGTTGCCGACGTCGACGACCAGGGCGAGGAAGCCCACCAGCGCCGTCATCAGGAGCGCGGCGATGACCAGCACTTGGCCGCGCTCGCCGTCACGGTCCCAAGCCAACCTCGTCCGCATCGGCGTCGACGGTACCGTCGCGAGCAGGGAGGCGCAATGGGAAAGAGGGACGGAGAACGCTGGGACCACGCCTTCCCGCCGGCGGGCCGCACGCGGCCTCGGTCCTCGAAACGACGTCCGGACTGTGTGTGCCAAGCGCGGCCTCCCGCGTGAGCGGCCGCGACGAGTTTGGCGGCCGAACGGGGCGGGACCCGTTTCTAGACCAATCGGGGCGTCGATGCTGGGCTAAATCGCCCGTTGCTCGCGCGGCTGGACGTCCCTAGAGTCGCCGGCGTGCGACAGTCGGAACGCGGGACCGCGGTGGTCGAGTTCGCGCTGGCGATGCCGATCTTCATCTTCACGCTGCTCGTCTCGTTCCAACTGGCGCTCATCATCACGCAGTACTACGGCGTTCGGAACATCGCGCGCGACACGGCGCGTTGGCTGGCGATCAACCCCGATACGGATGACGCGGCGCTGCGCAGTCATGCGTTGGGGCTCGTCACCCCGACGCTCGATCCGGCTGGGTTCGTCAGCGTCACGAGCGCGCCGTCGTGTCCGTCGCTCAGTGGCGGCCATTGCATGAGCCGCCAGTCGGGCAACATCGTCACGGTCACGATCCAGTACGACGTCACCTCGAAGCTCTTCCTCCCGACGACGTTCGGTTGGAGCGGCTTGACGGTCCGCCTCCCGACCCGGCTGCCTGCCTACTCCGTCTCGGAAATGATCGAATGATCCGACGTCGGGGTGAGCGCGGCCAGTCGCTGGTCGAGCTGGCGATGATCCTGCCGCTCTTCGTCTTCTTCCTTCTCGCCTGCTTCCAGCTCGCCTTCGTCTACTACTCTTACCTGAGCACCATCAACAGCGCACGAGACATCTCGCGCTGGCTCTCGGTGCACGCGAACACGACCGACTCGACGGCGGTCGCGGCGATCAAGTCGCGGCTCCCCTCGGGAATGGACCCGAGCAGCCTGACCGTCTCGATCAGCCCGAGTTGTTCGGCGTTGGTGGGCGGGAAGTGCCCCGGCCGATCGGTTGGCAGCCAGCTCGCGCTGACGCTGACCTACGACGCGTCCGGTGCGCTGTTCCTGCCGGTGCGGTGGGGAACTGGGGCGATGTCGATCACGTTCCCGACGCGCCTACCGCCCTACACGCTGTATTTCGCGGTCGAGCCGGGATGAGTGGAGGAGGCTGATGGTGGGGAAGCGGGAGGCCGGACAGATCCTCGTGCTGTTCGCACTGGTCCAGGTCGCGCTGGTGGCGATGGCTGGCTTCGCCGTCGACTACGGGGCGTTGCTCGTCGAGCGGACCAAGCTGCAGAACGCGGTCGACGCCGCCAGCCTGGCTGGTGCCCGCGCGCTCGTGGATGGCGCGAACCCCGGTACGGCCGCCGCGCGGACCGCCGTCACCAGCTACCTGAGCTCGATGGGGTACAGCGCCGCCTCAGGCGCGACGATCTCGACGACGTTCACGGCGACGGGTGGCACGACGGACACTGTCCAAGTGCAGGTCAGCAAGGTCGCGCCGACCTACTTCGTCAGGGTGATCGGCATCAACTCGACGACGATCGCGGGCCAGGCCACCGCCAAGGCCGACCAGCGCATGGTCGACGTGATGCTCAGCCTCGACCTGACGGGCTCGATGGAGCTTTCCGGCACCGACGACCTCGGCCAGCTCCGCCGGGCGGTCGTCCAGTTCATCAACCAGGTGAACTTGGTCAACGGCAATCCGCGCGGGCCGAAGGTTGGGATCGCGCGCTTCGCCGGCGTCATGTGCCGGTGGAACCGGTTGCGCGATCCGTCGGATGTGTTCATCGAGCTTGGCCCCGGGCCGAGCGACTACGTCTCCCCCTGCGACGACGACAAGTCGGTGCTCAGCAACCTGACGCAAGACAGCGCCACGTTGATCAAGATCGCCGATGGCTCAGGGGGTGGCAGCTGCCCGGCCGCGGCCGTCCAGTACGCTTGCCCGCTGATCTCGTGGAAGTACGACTCCGTGAAGACGACGACCGGCCCGATGGCCGCGCCGGCGGGACTCCGCTACAACGGCAACGTCGTCCAGTCGGCACCGTCGCCCCACTACACGGGCACCAAGCTGCCGAACGCCATCTCGGTCGTCAACGGGGGCGGCTATTACGCGTGGAGCACCGCCAACGGCGGGCGGAACAACGACTTGGGCGAGGGTAACGCCCACAAGGTGCTTGTGATGATCACCGACGGGTTCGACGAGCTCTGGCCGAGCCAGGGGAACCCGGCCGGCAGCCCGAGCGCCTGGGACACGCAGGTCGTGACGCTGGCCAACCAGCTCAAGCTTGGGCCCGACGGCGTCGCTGGCACAGCCGACGACGTCGAGATCTACACCGTCGGCTTCTTCTGCACCCCCTACAACTCGCAGTACTGGTGCGCCAGCCGGCTGGCCGACACGGCCTCGCCGCACCCGTGCCCGAGCGGTGCGATGCCAGGGACGGCCACGGCCATCGACACGCTACTGCGGGACATCTCGTCGTCGGCGCCCGGCAGCTGCGACCACTACTTCCCGATCAAAAAGACTGAGGATCTACCGCAGCTTTTCACGAAGATCGCCGGGGCGATCACCCGTGGCCGACTCACCCAATAGGACTGGAACCGGATGGCCTTCCCACCGAAAGGACCTCCAGCTTCCCACTGGCGGTGTGTGGGGTGCACCGTTACCGTCCAGGTCGACGGGAGGTCCTGGAGTGCGGCGGACGGCGCGTGGACAGGCCCTCGTCGAGCTCACGCTCCTGCTGCCGCTGCTCGTCCTCCTGGTCATGGGTGCAATCGACTTCGGACGGCTCTACTTCAGCTACACGACCATCGCCAACGCCGCCCGTGAAGGGGCCATGTGCGCCTCGCTCGGGGACGCGTGCCCGGCCGGCGCCGTCGGCGCGGCGAGCGCCGAGGTCAGCGGCACACTGCCCGGCGGCGTGACGACCACGGTCGCCGGGGGCGGGGCATCCGGATCGACCGTCAAGGTGACGGTCCGCTACAACTTCCAGGCGGTCACGACGGCCGTCCTCGGCACGAGCACGTTCCCGATCCAGGCGAGTGCCTCGATGGTCGTGCAGTGATGGTGCGGCGGCGAGTGGGGCGCGGCGGCGAGCGCGGGACGGCGATGCTCGAGCTCGCGCTCGTCCTGCCTCTCCTCGTGCTGCTCGTGTTCGGGACGCTCGACGTCGGTCGAGCCATCTACATCAAAAACGCGCTCGCCAACGCGGCGCGCGACGGCGCGCGCTTCGCATCTGTGGATCCGACCAACAGCGCCTGCATCCAGACGGTCGCGGCGCAACGCAGCTCGTTGGCGAACCTGGGCGCCGCCGACGTCACCATCACGCGAGGCTCGGTCGATCTCGGCCAGCCGATCACGGTCGCCGTTCAATCGACCTACACGCCGATCACCCCGCTCGTCGGCAGCCTGATCGGCAGCTCCGCGCTGACGCTGCGCAGCAGCGCGACGATGGAGATCCGCAGCGTGCCGGCCAACCCGCTGAGCTGTCCCACGCTGGCGACGGCGACGCCGTTCGTTCCGACGACGACGGCGACAAGCGCGGTGCCCACCGAGACACCCACGGCGCTCCCGATCGGCACGTCGACGCCGCCCGCCACTGGAACGCCCCTGGCGCCCACGGCCACGTCCGCCCCGCCGACGGCGACCGCGGTCGCGCCGACGGGGACACCGGCCCCGCCAACGGCGACGGCGGTAACGCCGACCGCGTCGCCCACGGCCTGCGTCGGGGCGCCTGGCCAGTGCAAGAAGGGCTGAATCGACCAGGACCGAGCCGTCGCGTCACGATTTTGTGGCACTTTCGTTACAGTTGTGACCCGAATCATTGAAGCCGGCCTCATCGGTCGATAGCCTGCTCCCGTCGCTTCGGGAAGCGGTGTTCTCGGGCAGCGCGCGGTAGCGCAATTCGCCGCGCGGCGGGTGGAGTGGCGGGGAGATTCGGCGGTTAAGCGGGCTGGTTCGCCTTTGGTTCGCGGCGGTCGCGCTGCTAAACCTGGTTTCGCCGCTGCCCGCGTCAGCCCAGGGCGCGACCGGGCGGGCGCGGATCATCTTCGACAACGTTCCGCCGCTGCTCCGGATCACGTCAGGCAGCTCGGTCGACGTCGACCTGGCCTTCCACACCTCGTCGGACGTGCGGTCGCCGAAGGTCACGCTCTATTCGCGCGAGGTCATCGTCTCGCCGCGCGGGCCGACACAGCTCGGCGACGTGCCAGCGTTCTCGGCGCAGCAGATCCCCATCCGGATCTACGCCCCCTCGCGCATCCTGCCGGGCCGCTACTACGCCAACGTCCAGATCGAGGACGCGACCAGGCGCGTGCACGCCGTCCAGCGGATCGCCGTGCAGGTAACGCCCAGCGGGCTCGAGACCGCGACGAGCACGCCGCCGCCGACGTCGACGTTCTTCACGCCGCCCACGTTCACGGCGACGATCACCGGCACGCCGACCACCACCGGCACCGCCACGCCGACGCCGAGCAGCACGGCGACGCCCAGCGCCACGCCGACGCCGTCGAGCAGCGCCACGCCCAGCCCGAGCCCGACCCCGACGCCGAGCGCGACCAACAGCCCGACGCCTAGCCCCTCGCCGAGTCCGACCCCCAGCTCGACCGACACCCCGACCAGCACCGCGACGCCCACCGACTCGCCGACCAGCACCCCCACGCCCACCGGCACGAACACCCCGACCGTCACACCCACCGACACCGCCACCGTCACACCCACCGACACCGCCACCGTCACACCTACCGACACCGCCACCGTCACGCCGACCGTGACCGTGGCGCCGACCGACACGCCGACGCCCGTGCCCTCGTCGACGGCGAGCCCGACGGGCACGGTCCCGCCGACCGCCACCGAGACGCCGACCGATACCCCCACCGCGACGGACACGCCGACGCAGATCCCCACCGACACACCCACGGAAACGCCGACCGAGACGCCCACAGAAACGCCCACCGACACCCCGACCGAGACGGCGACCGTCACCCCGACGGACACGCCCACGGAAACGCCGACGGAGACCCCGACCGAGACCCCGACCGAGACGGCGACGGAGACCCCGACCGAAACGGTCACCCCCACGCCGACCGAGACGGCGACGGACACCCCCACCGAAACGCCGACCGAGACGCCGACCGACACGCCATCGCCGACCGACACGCCGACGCCGACGCCGACCGGGACGCCGACGCCGACCGAGACGGCGACGGACACGCCCACCGAGACCCCCACCGACACCCCGACCGAGACGGCGACGGACACCCCGACCACCACGCCCACTGAGACGCCCACGGACACGCCGACGGCGACGCCGACCGAAACGCCGACCGGGACGCCGACCCCGACAGAGACTCCGACCGACACGCCGACGCCGACCGAGACGCCCACCGACACCCCGACCGAGACGCCCACCGACACCCCGACCGAGACCCCGACCGACACGCCGACGCCGAGTCCGACGGCCACGCCGACCGACACCCCGACCGAGACGCCGACGGACACGCCCACTGCGACGCCGACAGACACGCCGACGGCCACCCCGACGGACACCCCGACGCCGACCGCAACCGCGACCGACACGCCGACGGACACGCCGACGCCGACGGAAACCGCGACCGACACGCCGACCGAGACGCCCACCGACACGCCGACGGAAACCCCGACGGATACGCCGACGCCGAGTCCGACGGCCACGCCGACCGACACGCCCACCGAGACGCCGACGGCCACACCGACCGACACGCCCACCGACACCCCAACCGACACGCCGACGGACACCCCGACGGCCACCCCGACGCCGACCGCAACCGCGACCGACACGCCGACGGAGACACCGACGCCGACCCCGACGGATACGCCGACGCCGACGCCCACCGAGACGCCCACCGACACGCCGACCGCAACTCCGACAGACACGCCGACGGACACGCCCACCGCCACGCCGACGGACACGCCCACCGCCACGCCGACCCCGACGCCGACCGACACGCCGACCCCGACCCCCACAGAGACACCTACCGACACGCCCACGGCTACCCCGACGGCCACGGCGACGCCGACCGCCACGGAGACGCCGACCGAGACGCCGACGGACACCGCGACGGCCACGGCGACACCAACCGACACGCCGAGCCCGACGCCGACGGACACGCCCACCCCGACCCCGACCGACACCCCGACGCCGACCTCGACCGAGACGCCGACGGCGACGCCCACCGAGACGCCCACGGCGACCCCGACCGACACTCCCACGGCGACCCCGACCGACTCGGCGACGGCCACCCCGACGGCGACGCGGACCGACACGCCCACCGACACCCCGACGCCGACCGACACGCCCACTGCCACGCCCACGGACACCCCGACGCCGACGCCCAGCGACACCGCGACGGCGACGGCGACGCCGACCGACACCGCCACGCCGACGGATACGCCGAGCCAGACGCCGACCGAGACGCCGACGCCGACGGACACGCCAAGCCAGACGCCGACCGAGACGCCGACGCCGACGCCGTCCCCCACCGACACGCCCACGGACACCCCGACGCCGACGGAGACCCCGACGGCGACGCCGACGGAGACCCCGTCCGCCACCCCGACCGCTACGCCCACGGCGACCCCCACGCCGACCGACACCGCGACGCCGTCCCCCACCGACACGCCGACCGACACCCCAACCCCGACTGCGACGGCTAGCCCGACGAGCACGCCGACGCCGAGCCCGACGGAGAGTCCGACGCCGACCGCGACCGCCACGCCGACCGACACGCCCACCGGGACGCCGACGGCGACCGACACGCCGAGCCTGACGGCGACAAACACGTCGACGCCAACCCCCACGGACACCCCCACAGAGACCCCCACGGCGTCTCCGACGGACACCCCGACCGCGACGCCGACGGACACCCCGACGCCCACCCCAACGGACACGCCGACGGACACCCCGACCACGACGCCCACCGAGACGCCGACGGCGACGCCCACCGCGACGCCGACCTCCACCCCGACCCCGACGGACACGCCCACCGAGACGCCCACGGCAACCCCGACCGACTCGGCGACGGCCACCCCGACGCCGACGGACACGCCGACCGACACCCCGACGGCGACCCCCACCGCCACGCCGACTGCGACGGACACCCCGACGGACACACCCACCGACACGCCGACGCCGACGCCCACGCCGACCGAGACGCCGACGCCGACGCCGACCCCGACCGCAACGCCGACCAACACCCCCACGGTGACCCCGACCGACACTCC
>DASRFH010000093.1:0-15457 GCA_035651675.1 Chloroflexota bacterium
CGCCTCGTGCCGCGCCAGCGCGTTGCGAACCGCGAACGGCGTGTCGGGCGGAACGCCGTACTCCCGGTCGTACGCGTCGCGCACCTCGTCGATCGCGGCGAGCAGCCGGCCGAGCTCGTCCGGCTCGAAGAAGTCGGGCAGGACGACGTAGCCCTTCTCTTCGAAGTCGCGACGCTGCTCGTCGGTCAAGCGGACGTCCATGCGGGGCTCGCGCGTCGAAATAGCCACGGGCACCACCTCCTTCCGGGGTGCATTATCCCACGCGGCCGCACGGGTTTCGGACAGGGGGAAGGGGCAGGGGTGCGCTGTGCCGAGATCGACGGGTGGGGCGAAGACCTGCCCGCGCGGACGACGCCCAGCGGAGGGCCGCCCGCTGTCGTACGCGATTGGTTGGCCGTCCGGTGCCAGACGCTCGACGTGCGCGTCGCCGTTCGTCGGTCCTTATAGACTCACGCTCACCAGATTGGGAGAGGGCGATGGAGACGCAGCGGGCGCGGAGCGGCGGGGTCGGGACGGCGGTCAAGACCGGGCGCGCGGTCGTGATGGTCGGCAAAGAGTTCCAGATTCGGGAGTACGAGGTGCCGGAGCCAGCGCCGGGGACGGTGCTGCTTCGTCAGGAGCTGAGCGGGATCTGCGGCACCGACCTGCACAACTGGGAGTACCAGCGGCTGACCGGCGAGATCCAGCTCGGCCACGAGAACGTCGGGATCGTCGAGAAGCTCGGCGAGGGGGTCACGGCCGACTACCTCGGCCAGCCGATCAAGCCCGGCGACCGCATCGCCTTCGCGCCGGGCACGTCGGGCGGCACCGCCTACGGCTTCTTCGACGTGGCGCAGCCAGGGCCGAAGTTCCGCGGCGGCTTCGGCGACTACATCTACCTCTCCGAGCCCGGCACCTGCTTCATCAAGACGCCGCTGCCGGCCCAGGCGGCGGTGCTCTGCGAGCCGTTCCAGGTCGGCGTGCACGGCGTGCTGCGCTCGCAGATGAAGTTCGGCGACACGGTCGTCGTCCAGGGCTCGGGCCCGATCGGGATGATGACGATGATCGCGGCGCGTGCGGCCGGCGCCGGACGGCTGATCGTCGTCGGCGGACCGAAGGGGCGCCTCGAGCGGGCCAGGGCGTTCGGCGCAGACGTGACCGTCGACATCACCGAGGTGAAAGATCCGGCCGAGCGCACCAGGATCGTCCGTGAGCACACGCCGAACAACGCCGGCGCCGACGTCGTCTTCGAGTGCGCCGGCTTCCTGCCGGCGATCACCGAGGGGCTCGGCTACCTGCGGCGCAGCGGTACGTACGTCGAGATGGGCCACTTCGTCGACGTCGGCTCGCTGCAGCTCAACCCGAACCAGGAGCTGATGCGCCGCAACCTGCGGCTCGAGGCGGTCTGGGGCGGCGGCGGCCCGGACGTCTTCGTCCGCGCCCACGCGGTGATGGCGCGCGGCGCCATCCCGTTCCAGGACCTCGTCTATCCCATCCTGCCGCTCGAGCGGGTGGCCGAGGGCTTCGAGGCGCTCCACTCGGGCGCCTACCAGCTCGCCGGCCAGGACGTGATGAAGATCGCGCTGAAGGGCGCCCTCGCGTAGAGGGTGTCGGCTAGCGGCGCGGCCTCGATCGGCGGACGAGCGCGCCGGCGTAGACGTTGCCGCGGCCGCGCACCGGGACCGGGACGAGCACCGGCTGCGCCTCGCGGCCGAGGCGCGCAGCGAGCTCCTCGGCGAGGTCCTCCAGGGCGTCCTTCAGCCGCTCGGCGGCGCGCCGGGCCTTCTCCCTGATCTCGGCCATGCTTCCTTCTCCCACGTGGTGGCCTGACTATACCGCCGCTCTGTTAAGCCCGCGCTAATTCGATCCTGAATACCGGATGGTCCGCGGGGTTGGTCGGCTCGGTCATGTACGGCTTCACCTGGCCGGCCCAGCGGTCGAGGTAGGCGCGCAGGATCGGCGGCTTCTCGGCGTCCGTCAGCTCGACGGCCGTGAACGGCTCGCTCCGGCCGCCGCGGCGCAGCTCGCCGCCGCCGGCCGCCCGCAGGTTGCGCACCCACTCAGTCTCGCCCCGCGGCGCGACGAGGTAGGTCGCGCCGTCGAGCTCGAGCACGTTCACCGGCACCGTCCGCCACACCCCGCTCCGTCGGCCGCGCACCGCCAGCGTCGGTACGAGTCCGAGCCGCATCAGGAGCGGGTTGACGACACGGGCGACGAGCCACGGCGGTCGGACGTAGTGGGCCACTAGGGGACGCTCCCACGGGGCACCACCCACCGCATGGCCTGCCCCGTCACGAGCGCCACGTGGTCGTAGTCGGCGTCGTAGTGCAGCACCGTCAACCGCTCGCGCTCGGCGATCGCCGAGATGAGAAGGTCGGGCAAGGCCACCGCACGGTGCAGGCCACGCCGCGCCAGCTCCACCATTACCTCGATAGCCCGGTCGAAGTCCTGCTGCGCGACCGGCACCAGGGGAAAAGCACGCGCCCGGGTCTCGCGCGTGCGCAGGACGTCGGCGTGGCTGCGCGCGCTGAACAGGATCTCGAGCTCGATCACGCCGCACGTCGCCACCTCTCCCGCCAGGACGAGCGGCGTCAACACAGCGGCTACCGACGGATGTCGGAGACGCGCAAGCGCGCTCTTGTCCACCAGGTAGCGTGGAGCTACCGCCACGCCCTCGCCATCACCTCGGGTCGATCGAGATCGAGCCCATCCATCGTCGCGAGCTGTTCGATCGCGCGTCGGCGCGCGTCGAGTGCCAGCACCTCCTCGAAGGCCCGGTGCATAGTTGCCTTTAGTCCACGCGTGCCGAGGGCGGCGCTGGCCCTGGCGAGCAGCTCATCGTCGACCTCAACGGTAGTTTTGCGTGACATTCGTATACCCTGCGAGCCTGGCTAAGTATACCCGAATAGCCCTCAGTCTATATCTTGGTTGTGCTTCTCGGCTATCTGGTGAGCTGGGGGTAGGCCGGCTCAGGCGTTGGGGAGGATGAGGCCGCGCGCGTTATCGCCGCGCCCGAGTGCGTCGAACGCCTCGTTGATCTCGTTCAGCTTGTAGGTCCTGGTGACCATCTGGTCGAGCTTGAGGCGGCCGTTCAGGTAGAAGTCGACCAGGCGTGGGAAGTCGACCGCCGGGCGGGTCGAGCCGTAGAAGCAGCCCTTGACGGTCTTCTCGGCGCCGGCGATCGTGCCGGGGATCAGCATCTCCGACCCGGTCGGCGCCATCCCGACGATCACGGCGGTGCCGCCGCGGCGCACGGCCTCGTAGCACATGCGGCTCACCTTCGCGTCGCCGATCGCGTCGAACGCGTAGTCCACGCCCTGGCCGTCGGTGATCTCCTTGATCGCCGCCAGCGGGTCGACCTTCGCCGAGTTGATCGTGTGGGTCGCGCCGACCGACCTGGCGTACTCGAGCTTGTTGTCGCGCAAGTCGATCGCGATGATCTTGCTGGCGTTGGCGAGCACGCCACCCTGAACGATGCTCAGTCCGACGCCGCCGGTGGCGAAGACCGCCATCGTCGCGCCGGGCTCGACCCTGGCCGTGTTGAGCACCGCGCCGACGCCGGTCATCACGGCGCAGCCGATCAGCGCCGCGCCGGTCATCGGCATCTCCTGGTCGATCTTGATCGCGGCCGACTGGTGCACGCACGAGAGCTCGGCGAACGACGACATGCCGCGGCCGAACGCGTTGAGTGTGGTGTCGCCTTTGCGGTGGCGCTTCGAGCCATCCCAGAACTGGCCGGGCCCGCCCGGGAGCCCGTTGCACAGGTGCGGCTGGCCGATCGTGCACGGGCGGCAGCGGCCGCAGTTGGGCGCGAACGAGATGATGACGCGGTCGCCCGGCTTCACGTGCCGCACGTCGGCGCCGACCTTCTCGACGGTCCCGGCCGCCTCGTGGCCGAGGATCACCGGCAAGGGGTAGTTGGGCCCGTTCCACGACCCGTCGATCACGTGGTAGTCGGAGTGGCAGGCGCCGGTCGCGTCGACGCGGACGAGCACCTCGTCGTCGTTCGGCCCGTCGAGCGTGACGTCCTCGATCTGCATAGGCGTTCGGGCTTCGTACAGGACGGCGGCGCGCATCTTGGTGGCTCCTTTCGTCGGTGGTCGACTGCTGTTTATGGCTGGTCCGTCGTTCCGAGCACGGCTGGCACCCCTCCGAGCGGGCGGCGGCTGCGTCGGAACGCCTTCGGCGACGGCACGGTTGAGATCCTTCCCCGCTTCGCTCCTCGGGACGGCAGCGGCTGATTGGGCGATCGCATGCTACGCCCAGAACGGGTACGATGCGCCGCCATGGCACATGTGAAGACGGCGACGCTCCGCGACGAGTTCCTGCTCGACCCCGACGTGGTCTACCTCAACCATGGCTCGTACGGCGCCTGCCCGGAGGTGGTGTTCGAACGCTACCAGGCGTGGCAGCGCGAGGTCGAACGGCAGCCGGTCGCGTTCCTCGGACGGCGCGGGCCGGGGCTGATCGCCGAGGCGCGCGCCGCCCTCGCCGAGTACCTGGGCGCCGACGCCGACGAGGTCGCGTACTTCCCGAACGTCACGCACGCGCTGAACGTCGCGATCCGGTCGCTCCCGCTCGGCGAGGGCGACGAGGTGCTGACCACCGACCATGAGTACGGCGCGCTCGAGCGCGCCTGGCGCTTCGTCGGCAAGAAGACCGGTGCGCGGCTCGTGGTCCAGGAGCTTCCGCGCCCGCTCGACGCGGTCGAGGAGGCCGTGGATGCGCTCTTCGCCGGCCTGACGCCGCGGACGAAGGTCGTCTTCCTCAGCCACATCACCTCGCCGACCGCGGTGATCCTGCCCGTCGCCCAGGTCGTCGCGCGCGCGAAGGCGGCTGGCCTGGTGACCGTCGTCGACGGCGCGCACGCGCCCGGCCAGGTCGACGTCGACCTGCACGGGCTCGGCGTCGACTTCTACGGCGGCAACTGCCACAAGTGGCTCTGCTCGCCGAAGGGCGCCGGCTTCCTCTACGCGCGGCGCGACGCGCAGGACGTGCTCGAGCCGCTGGTGGTGAGCTGGGGCTACGAGCCGCGCGACCCGGGTCCGTCGCGCTTCCTCGACGAGCAGGGCCGCGTCGGCACGCTCGACATCTCCGGCTACCTCTCCGTGCCGGCCGCCATCGCGTTCCAGCGGGCGCACGATTGGCCGCTCGTCCGCGCCCGCTGCCACGAGCTCGCGCGCTACGCCCGCCAGACGATCGGCGAGCTGTTCCCGGGCCTGGAGCCGGTCTGCGTGGACTCGCCGACCTGGTACGCGCAGATGGCGACGATCCCGCTGCCGCCGTGCGACCCCGCCGCGCTCAAGGCGCGCCTCTACGACGAGCACCGGATCGAGGTGCCGATCGTCACCTGGCGCGGCCGGCAGTTCGTGCGCGTCTCGGTCCAGGCGTACAACACGCGGGAGGACGTCGACGCGCTCGTGCGGGCGCTCGACCACTGCCTTCGCTGACTGCCCGAGCCGTGGCAGCGGCGCGGGCGCCGCGCCCGCAACGAAGGCGAGCATCCCGGTGGGCCCGTAGGGCGGCACGTCGTCGGCCGCGCCGAGCGCCCCTGCGCGGCCGAGCGCGAGCACGGCGGACGACTGCCAGACCCGCTCGCGGAGCAGCTCGACGGCGGCTGCCCGCGCGTCCGCGCCGCGGCGGCGGCGCGTAGCCGCCCGCGGTTCGGGTATCTTGGCCGCGGATGGCGGCGCAGTACGACGCGATCGTGGTCGGCGTCGGCGGGATGGGCTCGGCCGCGCTCTACCACCTGGCGCGCCGCGGCCAGCGCGTGCTCGGGCTCGAGCGGTTCGACGTGCCGCACGAGCAGGGCTCGTCGCACGGCGTCACGCGCATCATCCGGCTCGCCTACTACGAGCACCCGAGCTACGTGCCGCTGCTCAAGCGTGCCTACGAGCTCTGGCGCGAGCTGGAGAAGGAAGCCGGCGAGGCGCTGCTGCACGTGACCGGCTCCCTCGACGCGGGCCCGGCCGGCAGCGAGATCCCGGAGGGCTCGCGCCGCTCGTGCGACCTGCACGGGCTGCCGTACGAGCTGCTCGACGCGGCGGAGATCGGCCGCCGCTTCCCCGGCTACCACCTGCCGCGGGGCCACGTCGCCGTGCTCCAGCCGGACGGCGGGTTCCTGCTCCCGGAGCGCTGCGTGGTCGCGCACGTCGTCGGCGCGCAGGCGCTCGGCGCCGAGGTGCGCGCCCGCGAGGGGGTGCTCGGCTGGGAGCCGCGCGGCGACGGCGTGCGCGTCCGTACCGAGCGGGATGAGTACGAGGCGGGCCGATTGGTGATCAGCGCGGGCGCCTGGATCGGCAAGCTGCTGCCGCGGCTGGCCCCACTGGCGGTGCCGGAGCGGCAGGTGCTCGCCTGGCTGCAGCCGCGTAGGCTCGACCTCTTCCGCCCGGAGCGCTTCCCGGTCTTCAACTTGCTGGTGGACGAGGGGCGGTTCTACGGCTTCCCGGTCTTCGCCGTGCCCGGGTTCAAGTTCGGCCTCTACCACCACCTGCACCAGACCGTCGATCCGGACGCGATGGACCGCGAGCCGAACGCGCAGGACGAGGCGGTGCTGCGCGCCTTCGCCGAGCGCTACTTTCCCGACGGCGCCGGGCCGACGATGGCACTCAAGACCTGCATCTTCACCAACACGCCCGACGAGCACTTCGTGATCGACCGACTACCCGACCTGCCGCAGGTCGTCGTCGCCTCGCCGTGCTCCGGGCACGGATTCAAGTTCGCCAGCGTGGTGGGCGAGATACTCGCTGACCTGGCCGTCGACGGCAGCACGCGCCACGACCTCTCACTGTTCCGGCTCGACCGCTTCGGCGGCGTCTCCTCTCCCGCCGGGAAGGCGACAGGTTGAGAGCGTCCCCGATCGAGCTCGCACCCGGCGACGCCGTCAGCTACCGCACATGCGGCGGCGGGTACGGTCCACCCCGCGCGCGCGATCCCTCGCTGGTGCGCCAGGACGTCCGGGATGGAAAGGTCAGCAGCCGGCGGGCGCGGGAAGTCCGCGGGGTGGATGTGTAACCGAGCGTCATACGCTTTACACTTTGCGTATGACAATGCTCAGTTTCCGTGTCGACGATGATGAGGCGCTGGAGGTGCGGCGCTGGGCAGCTCGGTTGGGCGTGGGCCGTTCAGCCCTGCTGCGCGAGGCGCTCCGGCGCCACCTCCTTCGGCTGAACAGCGAGCTCGACGTGGAGCGGTGGCAGCGGACGCCGCCAGATGAGGACGGGCGCGCCCTCAGCCAGATCGCGGACTGGGGGCCGGCCGAGGACTGGTCCGACTGGGTCGATGCGGCGCGGTGAAATCTGGTTCGCGGCGACGCCGGGCGGCGATCGCCCGGTGCTGGTCCTGACCCGCGATCCGGTCGCCGACCGTATCGGCTCGGTCGTCGTCGCGGCGCTGACCCGCACCAAACGCTACCTGACCTCCGAGCTCGATCTGTCGGCCACCGAGGACGGCGTTCCGACTGACTGTGTGGTGAACTTCGACAACATCCACACACTCGCCCGGCCGGCGTTCCGACGGCTCGTGACGAGGCTGTCGCCGCGTCGGATGGATGAGGCTTGCCGCGTGCTGAACCACGCGCTCGGCTGCTAGCGCTCGGCCGCGGCGACGCCCAGTTTCGCCCAGTACTTGAACGCGTACTGCCGCCGGCACTCGGCCTCCAGCCGTTCGCTCGAGACCAGCTCCACGTCGAAGCGGTCGGGCTTGAATGGGCTCAGGTCGAGCGCCGACCGGCCGGTGCAGATCAACTCGGCGAGCGCTTCGCCGAGGGCCGGCGCCGTCGACAACCCGCCGACGTTGCAGCCGGTCGAGACGTACAGGCCCGGCACGGCGTCGACCGGTCCGACGAGGAACGCGCCGTCGGGCGACATCGTCGGCAAGCCGCCACGGTGCTCCTGGATGGCGCCGCGGGCCAGGACGTCCTGGAAGATGGGGAGTTGCTCGCGCACGGCGTCGGCGAGGCGGCGGAGCACGGCGAGGTCGAGCTCCAGGTCGCGGATCTGGAAGTCGTCGCCCAGGCGCTCGCTCACGTACGTCCGCGGGTCGGGCTCGTACCCGCCGAGCATCAGTCCACCCCTGTCGGGACGAACGTAGACGTTCGGGTCGATCACCCGAACGATCGGGTGCTCTGGCCGCACCTCTGCCAGCGGCTCGGTGATCAGGAGCTGGTGGCGGGTCGGCACAACGCCAAGCGGCGCGGCCGAGCCGGCCGCGACGGCGCGCGACCAGGCGCCGGCCGCGTCGACGACGACCGGCGCGCGCACCTCGCCGCGCGCCGTCGCCACGCCGGCCGCGCACCCGCGCTCGACCAGCAGCCCGTTCACGGCGGTGCGCTCGAAGAGCGCCGCGCCCCGCTTGACCGCCGCGCGCGCGTAGCCGCGCGGGATCTGCACCGGCTCGAGGTAGAGGTCGTCGGGGTTGTAGGTCGCGGCGAGCACACCGCGCGGCGAGACCCACGGGCACAACCTCGGCAGCTCGGCCGGCTCGACCGACGCCAGGCGCACGCCCCACTCCCTGGCATGGGCCAGCTCGGCGCCGAGCTGGGCGGCGTGCTCGTCGGTCCGCGCCAGCTTCAGGCTGCCAGAAACGGTGAAGGCCATCGGCTCGCCGGTCTCCTCGGCGAAACGCGCGATCTTCTCGCAGGCGCGCACGCCGATCCGCGCCCGCGCCTCGGTCAGCGAGATCTGCTGCGTCAACCCGGCCGCGCGCGGCGAGGTCTGCGACGCGGCCTCGAACTTCTCGACGATCGCGACGCGTCGATCGCCCCGCGCCGCAAGGTGGAACGCGACGCTCGACCCGAGCGCGCCCGCCCCGATCACGACGACGTCGGCCTCGTACAGCATTCGCGGCCCTCCCACCTCAACGCGATCTGGCCGTCCGGGCGCGGTGCGCGGCGAGCGCCTCCAGCACGACCGGCAGCCGTCTCCCAGCGTACATCCACCGCGCCGTCGACGACGCCATCCCGTCGCGCTTGTGGCCGGGACGTCCGTCGGCTCGCCCGCGGCTCGGGGCGTTCCGCCGAACACGTGGGCCGTCCGGGCGTAGACTGAGCATCCACGATGCCCACCTCGGCAACCTACCGCGTTGGCGTCGACATCGGCGGCACCTTCACCGACCTCGTGCTCGTGGGCGACGGCGTCACGCTGGCGACGCGCAAGGCGCTCTCGACGCCGCCCGACTACGCCGACGGCATCGTCGACGGGCTGCGCTCCATCCTCGCCGATACCGGCGTCGCGCCGAGCGCCATCGCCGAGGTGGTGCATGGCACGACCGTCGCGACGAACGCGGTGCTGGAGGGGCGCGGCGCGCGGACGGCGCTCATCACAACAGCCGGCTTCCGGGACGTTCTGGAGCTGCGGCGCATCCGCGTGCCGGCACTCTACGACTTGTTCTGGGAGAAGCCGGCGCCGCTCGTGCCGCGGCGCTGGCGTTTCGAGGTCGAGGAGCGCGTCGGGCCGCGCGGCGAGGTGTGGCGCCCGCTCGACGAGGCGTCGCTGCGGTGCGCCCTGGAGGCGGTGAAACGGGCGGAGGTCGAGTCGCTGGCGATCTGCCTCCTGCACTCCTACGCGAACCCGACACACGAGCGTCGTGTGGCCGAGCTAGCGGCCGAGGTGCTGCCCGACCTGTACGTGAGCTGTTCCTGCGACGTGCTGCCGGAGATCCGCGAATACGAGCGGACGAGCACGACCGTCGTGAACGCCTACGTCGGGCCGCTCATCGCGCGCTACCTACGACGGATCGGGGCACGGCTGGCGGAGATTGGCGTGCGCGCCCCGCTGCTCGTGATGCAGTCGAACGGCGGCGCGATGACGGCGGCCGAGGCTTGCGAGCGGCCGGCCTACATCGTCGAGTCGGGGCCGGCGGCGGGCGTCACGGCCGCGGCGCGGCTCGGGGCCCAGGCTGGCGAGCGCAGCCTGATCACGCTCGACATGGGGGGCACGACCGCCAAGGCGGCGCTCGTCGAGGACGGCCAGCCGGCTCGCACGTCGGAGTACGAGGTCGGCGCCGGGATCAACCTGTCGAGCCAGCTGGTCAAGGGTGGTGGCTACGCGCTCAAGCTGCCGCTCGTCGACGTCTCCGAGATCGGGGCGGGCGGCGGTTCGATCGCCTGGATCGGCGAGGGTGGGCGGCTGCTGATCGGCCCACGGAGTGCCGGCGCCGATCCGGGGCCGGTCTGCTACGGACGCGGTGGCGCGGATCCGACGGTCACCGACGCGCACGTCGTGCTCGGCTACCTCAACCAGGCGGCGCTGGCCGGGGGGAGCGTACCGATCGACGCCGCGGCGGCGCGCCGAGCGCTCGACGAACGGATCGCACGGCCGCTCGGGCTCGACGTGCTCGAGGCAGCGCTCGGCGTCCACCGCGTCGCCGCCGCTACGATGGTGCGGGCGGTCAAGGCAGTCTCGACGTTCCGAGGTCGCGACCCCCGCGCGTTCAGCCTGCTGGCGTTCGGCGGGAACGGTCCGCTCTGCGCCGTCGAGCTGGCGCGCGCGCTCACCATCGGCCGCGTGGTCGTGCCGGTAGCGGCCGGCGTGTTCAGCGCGTTGGGGCTGCTGGCCGCGAGTGTCGAGCAGCACTGGACGAGGACGGTGTTTCGCCGGACGGATGGCCTGGGGGCGGAGGAGGTCGAGCGCGAGCTCGCGGCGCTGGCGGCGAGGGCGCCGGCCGGCGCGACCCTGCGCCGCTCGGCGGACCTGCGCTACGCGGGCCAGGCGTACGAGCTGACCGTGCCGGTGCCGGACGGCCCGATCGACGTGGGTCAGCTGGTCGAGGCGTTCGCGCGCGAGCACCTGCGCGTCTATGGGCACCGGGCGGAGCGCGACCCCGTCGACCTCGTGAACCTCCGGATCGTCGCCACGGCGCGGGAAGCAAGCGAGCTGCCGCGCAGCCGGCCCTCCGCACCCTGGGAGAGGGGCCGCGTCACGGCGCGTCCGGCCTACTTCGGCCGCGACCACGGCCTCGTCTCGACGCCCGTCGTCAGCCGTCGCGACCTCCCGCCGGAGGGGCCGTTCATCCTCGAGGAGTACGACTGCACGTGCGTCGTGCCGCCCGGCGCACGCGCCCGGCTGGATGAGTGGGGTAACGTTGTCGTTCAGACCTGACCCGGTCACCTTCGAGGTGGTCGCCAACGCCCTGGACTCGATCGCCGACCAGATGGCGATCACGCTGATGCGCAGCGCCTACTCGCCGATCGTGCGCGACTCGCTCGACTACTCGACCGCCGTCTTCGATCGCGAGGGTCGGATGCTGGCGCAAGGGCTGACCACGCCGCTCCATCTCGGCTCGTTCCCCGACGCGATGCGCCACCTCGTCGCGGCGTACGGCGGCCGGATGGGGCCGGGCGACGTGTTCTGCTTCAACGAGCCGTACGGGCACGGCGGCATGCACTTGCCCGACATCTACGTGATCCGCCCGCTCTTCTGGGAGGGCAGCGTCGAGGGGTACGCCGCCGCGCTCGCCCACCACACGGATGTGGGGGGCCTGACGCCCGGCTCGAACTCGATCCACTCGACTGAGATCTTCCAGGAAGGGCTCCGCATCCCGCTGCTGAAGCTGTTCGACGGCGGTGCCCCGAACGAGACGCTGTTCGCGCTCATCGCCCAGAACGTGCGCGTGCCGGACAAGGTGCTCGGCGACCTGCGCGCCCAGGTCGCCGCGTGCCTCGCCGCCGAGCGGGCGTACCACGAGCTCCTGGCAGCGCATGGTACGGCGGAGCTGCAAGGGTACTTCGCGGCGCTGCTCGACCACGCCGAGGCTCGCATGCGCGCCGCGATCGCGGCCGTGCCCGACGGCGCGTACCGCTTCGAGGACTACCTCGACGGCCTCGGCGACGAGCCCGAGCCGATTCCCTTGCGCGTCGCCGTGACGGTGATGGGCGACCGTGTCGTCGTGGACTGGACCGGCAGCAGCCCGCAGGTCAAGGCCGGCATCAACGCGCCCGTGCCGTTCACCCGCTCGGCGACGTACCTGGTGCTGCGCTCGGTCGTCGGCCGTGGGCTCGGCCTGAACAACGAGGGGTACATGCGCCCGATCGAGGTGGTCGCGCCGCCCGGCACGATCGTCAACCCGACCGAGCCGGCGGCGTGCGCGACGCGCGGCATCGTCGGCTACCGGATGGCCGACTGCCTCCTCGGCGCGCTCGCCCAGGCGCTCCCCGACCGGGTCCCGGCGGCGAACGAGGGCGGCGCGACGCTGCCGAGCATCGGCGGCTGGCACGGTGGGCGGCGGTTCGTCTACGTCGAGACGATCATGGGCGCCTGGGGCGGTCGGCCGGATCGGGACGGGCTCGAGGGCGTCGCCAACCTCTGCGCCAACCAGTCCAACCAGCCGATCGAGCTGATCGAGGCCGAAAACCCGCTCGAGGTCGTCCGGTACGCGCTGCGGCCCGACTCGGGCGGGGCGGGCCGCTTCCGCGGCGGCCTGGGGCTGGTGCGCGAGTACCGCCTGCTCGCCGACGAGGCCGAGCTGACCGTCCGCTCCGACCGCCGCGATCACCCACCTCACGGCCTTCAGGGCGGCCGTCCTGGCGCCCCATCGGCCAACTACCTGAACGACCAGCTGCTGCCGACGCTGCCGATGCGCGCGATCCCGATGAAGAAGGGCGACGTCTTCCGCCACGAAATGGCCGGCGGCGGCGGCTTCGGCGATCCGCGCCAGCGCGATCCGGCGGCGATCCGGGAGGACTTGCTCGACGGAAAGGTCACGAGGGAGGGTGCGATGCGCGACTACGGACTTGCCCGGCTGGGGGAGGGCGGGCACGAGGGCGCGGGCCAGGGGGAGTATGGCGGAGCCCAGCACTCTCCCCCATCCGACGCCCTCACCTCGCTTTCGGGCGCCGTCGCCCCAGCGGAGAACGGCGGGGTGTGGCAGGGGTGCTGACCGACCGCGTAGACGGCCTCTCCGAGCCCGTCCACGACGTGCGCTTCTTCCACGACCTCAAGACGCCGGTCCGGGACGGCGTCAGGCTCTCGTGCGACCTCTACCTGCCGAAGGCGAACGGGCCGTTCCCGACGATCCTGCACCGCACGCCGTACGAGTCGAACGCGGAGCGGTGGGTGCGCTGGGCGCTCTGGTGGGCGCGCCGCGGCTACGCCGTCGTCTGCCAGGACGTGCGCGGCTGCTACCAATCGGGGGGCGTCTTCGACGCCTACCGGCACGAGGCCGAGGACGGCCACGACACGCTCGCATGGATTGCCGGGCAGCCGTGGTCGAACGGCAGGGTCGGAACGTGGGGCCGCTCGTACGGCGGGCTCGTCCAGTGGGAGATGGCGCCGCTCGGCAGTCCGCACCTTGCCGCCATGGCGCCGCACGTCATCGTCGACGACTACTTCGCCGACTACCACTACGTCGGCGGCGCGTTCCAGCTCATGCTCTCACTGCTCGCCGCCGTCTGCTGGGAGACGAACTACGCGACGGCCTCGCTGAGCGGAGAGCTGTTCTTCAAGCGCGACGTCGTCCGCCATTTGCCGCTGATCGAGCTCGACGAGCTCGCGATCGGGCGGAAGGTGCCTTACTGGCGCGAGTGGCTCCAGAACCCGACCGACGGCCCCTTCTGGCGTCGGTTCGGTCCGCGCGGCAAGTACGAGCTGATCGAAGTCCCGATTCTCCAGCAGTGCGGCTGGTACGACGCGTACCCATCGGCCACGTTCCGGATGTGGAACGGTATGGTCGCGGCGGGCAAGCCGCACCAGCGCGTCGTGATGGGGCCGTGGTCGCACGCGCCCCCGGAGGGCAGCCGCCTGGGCGAGATCGACTTCGGCCCGGCCGCCGACGTGCGGATGGAGCTGGTCGAGCTGCGCTGGTTCGATCACTGGCTGAAGGGCGTGGACACCGGCATGCTCGACGGTCCGCCGATCCAGCTCTTCGTGATGGGCGCGAACGAGTGGCGCGGCGAGCACGAATGGCCTCCCGCGCGCACGCGCCGCGAGCCCTGGTACCTGCACTCCGGCGGCCGCGCGAGCTCGCTCCACGGCGATGGGTCGCTCTCGCCCGAGCCGCCCGGCGCCGAGCCGCCCGACCGCTACGACTACGACCCCGAGTGCCCTGTACCGAGCCTCGGGGGCAACAACTCGACCGGGAGCTGGGCGACGCGGGCCGAGGAGCCGATCCTGCCCGGGCCTTACGACCAGCGGCCGGTCGAAAGGCGCGACGACGTCCTCGTCTACACGAGCGCGCCGCTCGAGCGCGACGTCGAGCTGACCGGGCCCGTCGAGCTCGTGCTGTACGCCGCCTCCTCGGCGCGCGATACCGACTTCACCGCCAGGCTGTGCGACGTGTACCCCGGCGGGTACGCGCTGCCCGTGACCGAGGGTATCCTGCGCGCGCGCTACCGGAACGGCTTCGACCGCCAGGAGCCGCTCGAGCCAGACGAGGTGGTCGAGCTGCGGATCAAGCTGTACGACACCAGCCGCGTGTTCGCCAAGGGGCATCGGCTGCGGCTCGACGTCTCGTCGAGCAACTTCCCGCGCTTCGCCCGCAACCTCAACACCGGCGAGGACGTGGCAACCGGCACGCGGATGGTCGTCGCGCGGCAGCGGGTGTTCCACGAAGGGCGGTACCCTTCGCACGTGCTCCTCCCGGTGGCTTCGACGTGAAGGTCGGCGTCGTCGGCTGCGGCATCTTCGGTCTCGCCGCGGCGCTCGAGCTGCGGCAGCGCGGCCACGAGGTGACCGCCTTCGACCAGGGTCCGGTCCCGTTCGAGAAGGCGGCCTCGACCGACACGTCCAAGACGATCCGGCGCGTGTACGGCGACCGCGCCGACTACGTCGAGCTCGTCGAGCGCGCCGAGCCGCGGTGGCGCGCCTGGCAGGCGCAGACCGGCACGGACTTCTACCAGCCGGTCGGCTACATCTACGTCGTCCGCAACTTCCAGCCCGGCACGCGCACCTACGACGCCTGGCGGATGTTCGAGGGCACGCGCGACGAGGTTCGGCTGGTCGAGCTGGCGGAGGCGCGCGAGCGGTTCCCGCAGTTCGCCTTCCACGACGGCGACGTCGTCCTGCACGACGCGTGGGGCGGCTACCTGGCCAGCGCCCGGGCGGTCGAGGCGGTCGCGTGGCTCGCGCGGGCGGAGGGCGTCGCGATCCGCGAGGGCGCGAAGGTCGAGGCCGTCGAGGAGACCGGCGCCGGCGTGCGGCTGCGCTTCGCTCGCCCGCGGGGAGACGGGGCAGCCCACGCTCAGGGAGTGGGGGCTGATGGAGACGCCTCGTTCGATAGGGTCGTCGTCGCCACTGGCGTCTGGATTGGCCGCTTCGTCCCCGCGATCGGCGCGGCGATCCGCGTCACGCGCGAATACATGGCGTTCTTCCGACCGCCCGATCCCGCGCGCTACGCGCCGGGGCCGATGCCGGTCTTCTCGATCGAATCGGACGTGAAGGGCTGGTACGGCCACCCGCTGAAGCACGAGGGCTGGGTGAAGGTCGCCAACGACCTGCGCGGCCCGGTCGTCGACCCGGACGCGGACCGCGATGGCAGCGATGCC
>DASRFH010000094.1:0-18539 GCA_035651675.1 Chloroflexota bacterium
GGTCCTGAAACGGCTGGGCCAGCCGCCGCGCGCGCTGGGCGGCGCGGAGCTGCGCCGCGAGCTCGAGACCGCCTACCAGCTCCTCGCCGAGCGCGCCCGCGAGGTGCTCACGCTCGACCCCGCCAGCCGCCGGGCCCGCCAACACGCCGAGGACGGCACCGCCGAGGGCTGAGGGGGCATCACGCCGAGCCTCGGTCATCCGTCGAGGCGTCGGCGTAGCGGGAGCTCAAGCCCGGACGGGCTCGCGCTTCGGCGCGGTCGCGTCGGGGAGCGCCCGGTGGGCTTTGCCGTCGACGACGGCGTAGCGCGCCTCGAGGACGCCCGTCACCTCGCGCGACTGCTTCTCGACGTCCCACATCGTCTCGGTGCGGTCGACCAGCTCGACGACCGAGAGGTTGGCGGGGAAGCCCTCGACGATCTTGCCGTACTTGCCGCCCAGGCCGAGCGCGCGGGCGGGGGTCGGCGAGCTGGCGCGCACGACCTCGACCAGCGACATCCCCAGGTGCAGGAACTTCGACATCGTCTTGACGAGCGAGTAGCACGGGCCGTTCACGCAGCCGCGGTGCAGGTCGGTCGAGATGACGTGCGGCTTGTAGCCGAGCTGGACGGCGCGCTCGGCGGTCGCCCAGGCGAACGAGCCGGATCCGTGGCCGACGTCGAGCAGCACGCCGCGTTCGACCGCCGCGGCGACCGCCGGCAGCATCTCGCCCTGGCGCGTGACGGCGCCGCCGATCTTGCCGTGGAAGCAGTGGGTCATCAGGTCGCCGGCCGTCAGCAGCGCGGCGACCTCCTCGAGCGTCGGCGGGCCGTTGCCGACGTGCACCATCAGCGGCACGCCGGCCTCGCGCGCGGCGACCTTGGCGAGCCGGGTCGAGGTGATGCCGAGCGCGCCGGCCGCGGTGTTCGAGGCGCGCACCTTGACCCCGACGCACCACTCGCGGTTGGCGGCGACGGTGCGGGCGGTCTGCTCGGGCCTGAGGAAGCCGAGCACCTCGCCCTCGCCGGGGTTGGTCGAGTTGCCGTTGCGGGAGATGTTGCAGAAGCCGTAGACGTGGGTGGTCGCCCGCTTGACGACGTACTCACGGAAGCCGGCCGCGTTGCCCGGGCCGAACGAGCCGGCGTCGGCGACCGCCACCACGCCCTGGCGGACGCCGACGTCGTCGGGGTCGAGCGAGCCGGCCGAGACGTGCTGGTAGACGTGGACGTGGCTGTCCACGAGGCCGGGTGTGACGTACATGCCCCTGGCGTCGATCGCCTCTTTGGCCTGGAGCTGGCCGCGCTCGCGAGCGATCGCGACGATCTTGCCGTCGGCGATGCCCACGTCGGCGGCGTACGTGCCGTTCAGGTCGGGGTCGACGACGGTGCCGTTCAGGATCGCGAGGTCGACGTTCAAAGAGCCCTTACCTCCTGCGCCAGCTCACTTCACGAACTCGCGGATGCGCTCGACGATCAGCGGCACGTCGCGCGCGTCGATGGGGCGGGGGTCGACGGCGACGTAGCCCTCTGGGGCGTGGTGGCCGCGCAGGTAGACGGGCGTCGTGCCGTCGGCCATGAACGTGGCCAGGTCGGCGGCGGTGCGGCCGCTCGACGGGTCGACGTGCACGGCCGCGCGGACGATCCGGCGGCCGGCCTCGTCGTGGATCGTCTCGACGCGGATGCCGGGCACGTCCCGCAGCTCGCGCGCGAGCCGCTCGACGATTTTGAGCTGCCGGTCGTGCTCGGCGCGCGCCACCTCGTCGTCGCGCGCGGCGTAGCGCTCGAGCGCCACCAGGAGGCCGACGATCGCCTCCTTGCCGACCTTCATCGGCCGGCCGATGCCGCGCTCCTGCGCCCGGCAGCCGGCGATCAGCTCCCGCCGCCCGGCCACGAAGCCGGAGGTCGGCCCGCCGAACGCTTTGCCGCCCGAGTAGGCGACCGCGTCGACGCCCATCGCGACGTAGCGCCGCAGGTCCTCCTCGGCGGCGGCGTCGAGCAGGAACGGCACGCCGTGGGCGCGGCAGAGCTCGAGGCAGGTCTCGAGCGGGAGCATGCCGTGGTGGACCGTGTGGTGCGACTGGACGTACAGGAACGCCGCCGTCGTCGGCCCGATCGCCGACTCGAGGTGGTCGCGCCGCACGCCGTTCGCCCACCCCACCGCGACCGGACGGCCGCCGCCGAGCCGGATCATCTGCGCGACCGGCGCGCCGAACGAGACGAGGTGGCCGATCTGGACCAGCACGTCGCGCTTGTCGTGCGCCACGTCGGGGAGTCGCTCGACCGCGGCCGGGTCGGTCCCGGCCGTGCAGGCCGCGACCATGAGGGCGATGCCCGCCGCGGCGCCGGTGGTCACGCAGGCCGCCTCGGCGCCCGTCCACCCGGCGATCAGCTCGCCGGCCCGGTCGTGCAGGTCGGCGAGGCGCACGTAGCCCTGCCCGGCCTCGGCCATCGCCTCGGCCACTTCCCGGCTCAGGGCGCTGCCGCCCAGCATCGTCAGCCGGCCGGCGGCGTTGACCACCCGCTGGACGCCGAGTCGGCCGTAGACGTCCTGGGTCAAGGCTCGATCCGCACCAGGCCGGGGACGCGGTTGAAGTGCCGGTCGAAGGCGATGACCCGCGGAGGATCGAGCGCGCGCCCGACGGCCGCGTGGTACGCGTCGGCGAAGGGGATGTTCAGCCGGACGTAGAATTCGAACGCCTCGCGGACCAACTGCTTACCGGGCAGCAGCACCGCCGGCAGCTCGACGATCGGGAGCACCGCGTCTCGGATCGCGGCACGGGGAAGACGCGCCCGACGATCGAGGACGAAGACGGTCTCGAACACAACCGTCGCGGTCATGTCGACCCGAAGCTCACCCCTCTCGACACGTTGGAGAAGCGCCGTCGCTCGGGGCGAGTGGTCGGCGTGATCCTGCAGCAAATGGCGTAACAGGACGTTCGTGTCGATCAGCGCCAACGGTTGTATCGCTCCATCACGTCCTCGACGATCGCCTGCTCGATCATCTCGTCTTCCTCGTCGTCGGTCATCGGCGGGAGGGCACCTTTGAAGATGCCAGCGGTGCGCTCGATGACGCCCAAGGCACGTTCGAGGCGGACCTGCCCGTCGTCCACGACGAACGCCACCTTGTCGTGCGGCTTGAACCCGAGCAGCCGGCGTACCTCGGCCGGGATCGTCACCTGGCCTTTGGTCGTCATCGTCGACTGGTACTCACGCACAGGTAATACCTTCTTCGAACGAGGTATTACCTCGCATTGTAGACCGCCTCGTCGAGCCGCAGGTACCGCTCGTACAGCGGCAGGTACGCCTCGGTCAGCTCCGGCCGCGGTTCGGCGATGCGCGTGACGCGCACCCACTCGTCGGCGCAGGCCTCGACGGAGGGGTACCAGCCGAGGGCGACGGCGGCGCACATGGCCGCGCCGCGCGGTCCCTCCTCGGGCTCGACGATCAGGAGCGGGCGCTCGAGCAGCGCGGCCATGACCTCCATCCAGAGCGCGTTCCTGGCGCCGCCGCCGCTGACGCGCCACTCCCCACCCCCGAAGCCCAGCTCCGCCAGCCGCGCGGCGATCGAGCGGTAGAGGTACGCGACGCCTTCCAGCGTGGCACGGTAGAGCTCGGCACGGCCGGTCGCCTCGGACATACCGATGAAGGCGGCACGGGCGTCGGCGCGCCGCTCGGGCGCGATCTGACCGTGCAGGAACGGCAGGAAGACCACGCCGTTCGCGCCGGGCGGCACCTGCCGTGCCTCCGGCTCGAGCGCGTCGTGGCCGGCGCCGACGACGCCGGCGAGCCAGGTGGCGGCGTGGCCGGCGAAGGTCGCGTCGCCGCCGCAGCACCAGCGCCCAGGCAGGAAGTGGTAGGCCGAGATGCCGCGCCAGGGCACCTGCGGCGCCGGGCGATCGCCGATCGAGCGGGCGACGCCGTTGGTGCCCATCGTCATGCACACCTGGCCGACGCGGATCGCCCAGGCGCCGATGTTGGCGCAGGCGCCATCGTGCGCGCCGTTGGCGACCGCGATCCCGACCGGGAGGCCGAGCCGCTCGGCCGTCTCGGGCACGAGGCGCCCGATCAGCTCGGTCATCGGCCGCACCGGCGGTGGCGTCGCGCCGACGAACGCCCAGACGTCCCGCGGCCACTCGCCGGATTCGGCGCGCGGCCCGGAGGCGGGGTCGGTCGCGACGACGCCGGTCATCCGGTAGAGCAGGAAATCGTGGACGTAGAGCGGGTGGCGGAGCCGGGCGAACAGCTCGGGGTGGTGCTCCTTGAAGTGGAGCGTCTTGGAGGCGAGCGCGCGGTTGTCGGCCTCGTGGCCGAACCGCTCGATCAGGTAGCGCGCCTGCGGCGCGTGGCGGTCGTCGAGCCAGTGCGGCGCGAGCACGCACCCGTCGGCGTCGACGAAGACGGCGCCGCTGCCACGCGCGCTCGGCGCGATGCCGACGACGTCCTCGGGGCGGAAGCGGCCCTCGGCGACGAGCTGGCGGACGATGCCCCCGGCCAGGTCGATCCACTGCTCGGGGTCCTGCTCGGCGAGGCCGGGCGCGGGGCGCTCGGTGCGGTAAGCGGCCTGGCCGCGGCCGACGCAGCGGCCCGCGCGGTCGAAGGCGGCCAGCTTCAGGAACGAAAGGCCGAGGTCGACCCCTACGAGCACGTCGGGCACGGCCCGCACTATATCAAGGGCGGCACAGGGGCCTCGGCGTGCGATCATGGGCGGCGTGAGCGGCAGGCGGATCCGGCGCTGGCTCCTACCGCTGCTGCTGGGCGCCGTGCTCGTCGGGACGGGCGCCTTCCTGGTGCCGCACGGCGGCGGCGCCGTCGACGCCGCGCCGGTACCGCTGCGCACGCTGCCCGACACCGACGTCAACCCCTACGGCGCCAACTTCTTCCTCGAGTACGAGGCCGAGCCCTGGAAGATCGACAAGACGCTCCAGATGGCGCGCGAGGCGCGGCTCGGCTGGGTCAAGCAGCAGTTCCCCTGGGAGGACATCGAGCTCAAGAAGGGGCGCTTCTGGGACGACCGGCTGAACAAGTCGACCTGGGACAAGTACGACCGCATCGTCGACACGGCCCGCAAGTACAACCTCGAGGTCATCGCCCGGCTCGACCGGCCGCCGCCGTGGACCCGCAAGGACAACTCGGTGCCGCAGGCCCCGCCCGACAACTTCGACGACTACGGCGACTTCGTCCAGGCGGTCGTCGAGCACTTCAAGGGGCGCATCCACTACTACCAGCTCTGGAACGAGCCCAACATCTACCCCGAGTGGGGCAACCGGGCGATCGACCCGGAGGCGTACACGCGGCTCCTCAAGATCGGCTACGCGCGCGCCAAGGCGGTCGACCCGAACGTCCGCATCCTCTCGGCGCCGCTGGCGCAGACGCTCGAGACCGGCCCGCGCAACCTCTCCGAGCTGCTCTTCCTCGACCGGATGTACAAAGCCGGCGCGAAAGACTCGTTCGACATCCTCTTCGCCAACGGCTACGGCTTCGACCGTTCGCCCGACGACCCGCCCGACCCGAACGTGCTCAACTTCCAGCGCGTCCAGCTCGTGCGCGAGATCATGGTGCGCAACGGCGACGAGGCGAAGCCGGTCTGGTTCAACGAGGTCGGCTGGAACGCCGCGCCCGACACGTTCCCCCAGGAGAAGCTGATCTGGCAGCGCGTGCCGGAAGCGCAGCAGGCAGAGTGGACGGTCAAGGCGATCAAGACGGCGCGCGCGCAGTGGCCCTGGGCGGGCGTCTTCTGCGTCTGGTACTTCCGGCAGGCCGGCCAGATCCCGCCGGAGCGGGCCGACTACTACTTCCGCATGGTGGACGTGGGCTTCACGCCGCGGCCGGTTTACAACCTGATCAAGAAGGCGACCGAGGGGATCGGCACGGTCGGCGCGGGCTCGTACCAGGAATCGAACCCGGCCGTGACCTACCAGGGCGACTGGGAGCAGATCGCCACGTCCGACGCGAGCGGCGGCCTCTGGCGCGTGGCCCACAGCGCCGGCGACAGCGCGACGATCTCGTTCCGCGGCTCCGACCTCGCCATCCTGACGCGCAAGGGCCCCGAGGCGCCGACGATCTACGTGACGCTCGACGGGCGCGAGGCGAACCGCCTGCCCCGCGACCGGCAGGGCCGCTCGTTCGCGGAGCTGGCGAGCCCGACCGCCCAGCCGCGCACGCTCGTGCCGATCGCCGCCGACCTGCCCACCCGCGAGCACGTCGTGCGCATCACCGTGGCCGGGCCGGCGTCGGGCGGCGAGACCGCGTTCGTGCTCGACGGCTTCGAGGTCGCCGAGAACGGCACGACCGACTGGGTCGATCTGCTGACCCCCGCCGCGCCGTGGGCCGGCGGCGCGATCCTGGCCGCCGGCGGCGCGGCGTGGCTGGTCGCGCGCCGGCGCCGGCGCCGACCGGCCGCCGACTGACCTGACGCGGGCGGCGCGGGGGTGTCATCCCGGGTGCAGCGAGCAACCTTGGCCGTGGCGGCGGGCGACGCGCGCAACGGCTGAGACCTCTCGTCGCTTCGCTCCTCGGCAGGACAGAGGGATGGCTGGGCGGGACGGCAGTCCTCCGAGCGCACTCCCGCGCGACCCGGCCGCGGTCGTGCTCCTGGCCGCGGCGGCCGCGCTGCCCTTCCACGATCTGACCTGGGCCGTCGGGCGGGTCGGGATGCGACCGTTCGAGACGCTGCTCGGCGTGGCGTGCCTGCTCGCCGCGCCACGGGCGGCCCGGTGCTGGCGCGCGTGGATCGAGCCGCGGCTGGTCGACCGCGAGGTGCTGGCGGTCGTGCTGCTCGGGGCGCTGGCGGTGTTCCTCTTCCCGGGGCCGGGCGAGAGCCTCCGCGAGCTCCGGCTCGTGGTCGTCGAGCCGGCGCTCTACTACCTGTTGCTGACGCGCCTGCTGCCGGAGCGGAGCGGTGCGTGGCTCGCCGGCGCCATCGTGCTGGGCGGCGTCGCCGCGAGCCTGGTCGGGGTCGCGCAGATCGCGCTCGGCTCGGGGATCGAGGCCGAGGGGGTCGAACGCGCACGCGGGGCCTACAGCTCGCCGAACAACCTCGCGCTCTACCTGGACCGCGCCATCCCGATCGCCGCGGCGCTGGCTCTATCCCGTCCCCTTTTCCAGGAGGAGAGGGTCAGGGTGAGGGCCGTAAGCCCCGCGGTGTGGGGCATCGCCACGCTCGTGATGCTGCTCGGACAGGCGCTCACGTTCTCGCTGGGTGGCTGGAGCGCGACCGCGCTCGCGCTCGTCGTCGTCGCCGCCTTCCTGCGGCCGCGGCTCCTGGCGACGCTGGCGAGCGCCGGGCTCGTGGCGGCGGTCGCCCTGGGCCTCTGGCGGCCCGAGCGGATCACCGCCAACCTCAGCGGCGCCAGCGGCTCGACCTCGGCGCTGCGCGTCTACCTCTGGCGCGGCGCGCTCGAGATGCTGTGGGACCACCCGCTCTTCGGCGTCGGGCTCGACAACTTCGTCTACCTCTACAACCCGGCCCGCGGGGGCTCCTACCTCGACCCGGCCGGCTGGCGCGAGCCCGACCTGTCGCACCCGCACAACCTGGTGCTCGATTGGTGGCTGTCGCTCGGCGTCGCCGGCTTCCTGCTGCTCGCGCGGCTGCTGGCGCGCTTTTACCAGCTCGCCCGGGCGGCGCTCAGCGGCGGCCGCCGGCCGCTGGCGGTCGGCGCGGTCGGGGCGATGGCCGCGGCGGTCGTGCACGGGCTGACCGACAACTCGTTCTTCCTGCCGGACCTCGCCGCGCTCTGGTGGATGACGTACGTGCTGGTCAGGCCGCCTTCGCCTGCCACGCGCGCCGACGGAAGCTGAGGAGCGCCCACTCGCCCACCCCGTGGACGTCGACCACGGCCGGGTGGAGGCGGCACCTCGGCTCTCCTAAGGCGAGAGGAACGCTTACTCCAGCCCTGGCGGACGCTCGGCGGCCACGGCGCGGCACGTGAGGCCGCCGGGGGCGGCGAAGCGCATCTGGGGCCGCTCGTCTTCGGGACCGACGGTCATCGCGACGATCGTGCGCCGGCCTTCGCTCAGGTCGGCCAGCGCGATCTTCTCGGTCCGCACGTCGTGCCAGCCCATGCCGACGAGGTAGGTGCTGAGACGGCGCGCCTCGACCGGCGTCCAGGTCAGCGCGACGGCGAGCTCGCCGCCTTCGAGGTCGGTCGCGCCGATCGCGCGGCTGATCTCGTAGGTGTTGCCGTCGGCGCGGCCGGCCCACACGAGGCAGCGGTGCGCGACGAGTGGCGTCGGCTCGCTCACGCACCCGATTGTACCGGCTTGCCGGGCGATCGGTCGGGCAGAGGAGTGTTAGAGAACGGTTGCGCGCGCGGCCGCCGGCGGCGACGATGGGGTAACTAGGAGGAGGCAGATCAAATGGTGACCGTGCGGACCGACCGGCAGGCGTTGATCGAGCAGTACGCGCGCGGCCCGGCGCGGCTGCGCGAGGCGCTCGCCAAGCTGCCGGAGGCGGCGCTCAAGTGGCGCCCGGCCGAGGGCGCGTGGTCGGCCCACGAGGTGGTCTGCCACTGCGCCGACGCGGAGACGAGCTCGTACCTGCGCATCAGGTACCTGGTCGCCGAGCGCGAGCCGCTGATCGTCGGCTACGACCAGGAGGAATGGGCGCGCGTCTTCGACTACCACAGCCTGCCGCTCGAGCCGGCGCTGGCGCAGGTCGAGATCGTGCGGGCCGCGACCAGCCGGCTGATCCGCGGGCTGCCCGACGCGGCCTGGCGCCGCGCCGGCCGCCACACCGAGTCGGGCGCTTACAGCGCGGACGACTGGCTGCGGATCTACGCCGAGCACCTGGAGATCCACGCCCAGCAGATCGAGGCTAACCTGGCGGCGTGGGAGAGGGCGGGCCGGCCCACCGCGTGAGCCACCTGCCGGCCGAGGTGCGGCCGGTCGTCGCCGGGCTCGCCGCCGGCGCGAAGGACGCGCTCGGCCAGGGCTTCGTCGGGATGTACCTCTACGGGTCGCTGGCGACCGGCGACTTCGACCTCGAGAAGAGCGACCTCGACTTCCTGGTCGTGACCGATCGGCCCCTCGACGAGGCATCGCTCGAACCACTGCGCGCCCTCCACGAACAGATCGAGGCGGAGCACCCGTTCTGGGCCACCTACAACAAGGTCGAGGGCAACTACGCCCACCGCGGCGCGGTCCACCGCTTCGACCCGGCCGACAGCACGTTCGGCTACTTCTGCGCCGGCGACGGCCTGTCGCTGCGGCCGCACGACCGGGACGTCGTCATCCATCTGTACGTGGTCCGCGAGCGGCGCGTGGTCGTCGCGGGGCCCGATCCGCGCGAGCTGATCGACCCGATCGGGGCGGACGACCTGCGCGTCGCGGTTCGCGAGGGGCTGCGCGACTGGTACCGGCCGATGCTCGACCAGCCAGCGCCGCCGTTGGGCGCCTACGCCGTGCTCACCCTCTGCCGGATGCTGTACACGCTCGAGACCGGGGAGATCGCCACGAAGCCGGGGGCCGCCGATTGGGCGCTCCGCACGCTGCCGGGGCGGTGGCACGAGCTGGTCCGGCGGGCGCTCGCGTGGCGGCGCGACACGCCGTCGACGGTGCGCGCGGCCGAGGTCAGGCCGTTCCTCCGTTTCGTGCTGGGGCGAGCGGGCACGTAGAATCGCCCGCCGTGGCGGGGCTGCTGATCCGTTGGAGCGTGGCCCTGCTCGGCGCGCTCGGCGCGGGGCTCTGTTGGGGCGGCCTGGTGGCGACCGACCTGGCGCCAGCCGGGCGCGCCAGCCTCGGCGTCACCAGCCTGGCGGTCGGCTTGTGGGGCAGCGAGCTCGTCGAGATGCCGGTCGTCGCCTTCCTGGCGATGACGCTGCTGTTCATCACGCGCGGCGCCCCGGGCCTCGACGCCGCGTTCGTGGGCTTCTCGTCGCCGGTGCTCTTCTTCCTGATCGGGTCGACCGCGCTCGGCATCGCCGCCGAGCACACCGGGCTGGCCGACCGGCTGGCCGGGTGGCTCCTGCGGCGCTCGGGCGGGTCGGGTCGGCGGCTGCTCGGCGAGCTCCTGCTCAGCCTGCCGCTCCAGGCGTTCGTCGTGCCGTCGGCGATGAGCCGCAACGCCGTGCTCGTACCGATCTACGACCGCGTGCTGGCGCGGCTCGATCGGCCGCCGCGCCTGGGCGCGGCGACGATGCTCACGCTGGGCGTGCTCGGTCCGCTCGCGTCGTCGGCGCTGCTCTCGGGCGGGACGTCGCCGGTCGCGGCGGCGCAGGCGATCGGCGGCTTCACCTGGGGGACCTGGCTCGTCGCGCTCGCGCCGCCGTACTACGTCCTGCTGGCCGGCGGGGCGCTGGCGGTCTGGCTGTTCAGCCGGCCGGAGCCGGTCGTCGAGGAGTGCGCCGCGACCGATGCGGTCCAGAAGAGTCCCGCGCTCGAGGGTGGGCTCAGCGCTGCCGAGTGGCGCGTCGCGGCGGTCGGCGCCGCGACGTCGCTGCTCTGGGTGCTCGACGCGGCGACGCACTGGCCGCCGGCGGTGCCGGCGCTGCTGGCGATGGTCGCCCTGATGACGCCGCGGCTCGGCGTGATGGGCTGGCGCGCGTTCGCGGCGCGGGCGCCGTGGGCGACCGGCGTCGTGCTGGCAGGCGCCACGTCGCTCGCCGACGCGCTGACGCGCACCGGCGCCGCGGGCTGGATGGCGCGCGGGCTCTTCGGGTGGCTGCCGGCCGCGGCCAGCCCGACGGCGATGGCGCTCGCCGTGTTCCTCGTCACCTCGATCATCACGCTCGCGATCCCCAACCGCGCGGCCGCGATCACGCTCGGCGTGCCGCTCGCCGCTGCCTACGCGGCGACCGGGCCGCTCTCGGTGGCGGCGGCGGGGCTGGTGGTGATGGTCGCGGTCGACGCCGAGACGATCTACCCCGCCCAGACCGCGGCGAACCTGATCGCTTACGACCGGGGCTACTTCTCGGCCGGCGCGCTGGCTCGCTTCAACCTCGTGACGATGACGCTCGCCGCGCTCGTCGTCGTCTTCGTCGCGCTGCCCTGGTGGGGCCTGGTCGGCCTACCGGGCCGTTAGTGCTTCGCCTCGGCCTTCGCCAGCAACGCCGGGTCGACGGCGGATCGCCAGTCGCGCGGCTCGCTGGGCCCGTCGAGGTCCTCATCGGGGACGGTGTGCGCCTCGGCGAGGAGCGCGTGGTACCAGAGCGCGAGCGCCTCGTCGAACACCCTGCCGCGATCGAGCGCCGGGTGGGCCTCGACGTAGGCGTCGACGACCTCGAGGAGCTTCGGGTCCACCGAGACGGAGATCTTCACGCGACGCAAGCCGCCCACGCGACGATGGTGGTGGCTCGGGCGTTAGGAGCACGTGAGCCCTCGGCGCGCGGCCGTTAGGGCGACGCGTCGGGCGCGGCGCGGACGACGATCAGCTTGTCGGCGCCCGATTCGGCGCCCCACACCTCGCCCGGCCGGCCGAGGAGCTGGCGAACCGCGCCGTCGCGGCTCGGCAGCGGGTAGCTCTCGAAGCGCTCGACGGCCGGATCGAAGCGCACCAGCGCGTTGGCGCCGAAGTCGCTCAGCCACACCTGGTCGTGCTCGTCGACGTAGATCGCGTACGGCTGCGGGTTCTGGCCCGGCAGCCGCCACTCGCGCCAGGCGCCGGTCGCGGGGTCGTAGCGGCCGAGCTGGCCGGCGATGAACTCGCTGACCCAGACGCGGCCCCGCGAGTCTGGCCACAGGCGGCGGGCGCCCTGCGCCCTGGTTGGCGGATCGATCGGCGCCGCCTTGCGCGTCTCGAGGTCGATCCGGCCGACGTAGCTCGAGGCGAGCGAAGCGAAGTAGACCTCGCCGCCCGGCGTTGTCGAGATGCCGTAGGCGCCCGGCCCGCGCGGCGCGTCCCAGACCTCGACGCGGCCCTGGACGGGGTCGAGTCGGCCGTAGACGCCGTTCTGACCGGTGAACCAGAGCACGCCGTTCTTGTCGAAGGTAGCCGTGTTCAGGTTGGCGTTCCTGCCCGGCAGGGGGAAGCGCTTCACCTCGTCGGTCGTCGGTTCGACGCGGACGATCGCGTTCAGCCCGCCGTCGGTGATCCACGGCGCGCCGTCCGGTCCGACGATCACGCCGTGCGGCGCCGAGCCGCCGCCGAGCTTGATCGTCTTCACCCGGCCGGTCGTCGGGTCGAGCCGGCCGAGCTCGCCGCTGCCCTGCGCCGTGTACCAGACGCCGCCGTCCGCGGCAGGCGCCACGTCGTGGGGCCGCGAGCCGGCCGGGACCGGGTACTCCTGGAGCTTGACGGCGATCGCCGCGGTCGGGCTCGGCACGGGCTGGACGGGCGTGGCGCCCGAGCTCGGCCGGGTGGCGGCCAGCGCCGCGGTCGCCGTCGCCGCGGTGGTGGGTGGGGGCGCGGTGCCCGAGACCGGCGCGCCGGGCACGCTTCGGGTGGCGGCCGGCGCCTGGGTGGCCGGCGCCGGGGGCGGCGTGGTGGGCGACGGTGCGGTGGCGGGGGCCGGCGTGGCGGTCGGCGCCGGCGCGCCCACGACGGGCGGCTGTGTCGGCGGCGCGGTGGGCGATGGTCGCGCGCAGGCGGCTAGCATGAGGAGCGCGGCGAGCCCGCCGATCGCCCGCCCCACCCAACACCTCACCTGAAGGGGTCGAACCCCGCGTCGACGGCCGCCTGGATGGCATCCCGCGCCTTGCACGCGATCCCGTGCCGGACGCAGCCGTCGGCGAGACGGACGACGTGCTCCTCGGCGGCGCGGTCGGGCGACCATGGCCGGTGCTCGACCACCAGCGCGTCGCCGATCACCCGCCGGACGAACGCGTACCGCGACCGGGGCGGGTAGAGGATCCAGCTTTCGCGCGCCGCGTCGTCGAACAGGATCAGCTCGTTGTCGCTCCAGCGCGCGATCCGGAACCGCAGCGCGGCCGGCAGCTTCTTGCCCCTGGCACCTCGGCGCGGGCGAGGCCGCGGCGCCATCGGCAGCTCGCGGGCGGCGACGAGATCAGGGGGCATGCTGTCAAGTCTATACTCTGCCAGAAGAAGGGGATTCCGCCAGATGGCTGCGCTGAAGACAAAGCTGGGCGAGGGTGGCAGAGTGGTCATCCCGGCCGCGTACCGGCGCGAGCTTGGGCTAGAGATCGGCGACCCGATCTTCATCCGGCTGGAGGACGGCGAGCTGCGGCTGACCTCGCGGCGGGCGGCGATACGGCGCGCGCAGCGGATCCTTCGGCAGTACATCCCCGAGGGGCGCTCGCTGAGCGACGAGCTGATCGCCGAGCGGCGGCGCGAGGCGGCGCTTGAATAGGTACGTCGTGGATGCGTCGGCGGTCCTTGCGGTGCTCAACGACGAGCCGGGCGCTGACCTGCTGGCGAGTCCCGACGACCGTTTCATCGTGAGTGCCGTCAACCTGGCCGAGGTTGTCGCCAAGCTCACCGACGACGGGATCGCACCGGACGCGATCGACGAAATGATCGACCAACTCCCGCTGGAAGTCCACGCGTTTGGGGCGGAAATGGCGGTAGTGACCGGACTCTTGCGGACCGCGACGCGTCGGTTCGGTCTCTCGCTTGGCGACCGCGCGTGCCTGGCACTCGCCCGGGGGCTCGACCTGCCTGCGCTCACGACCGACCGTGCCTGGCGGCAGCTCGACCTCGACGTGGCGGTGCGGCTGCTCCGTTAGGGGCGGGTCACGCGATGCCGGCCAGCTGCTCGGCGAGCTCGTCGGCCGAACGGAAGCCGTGGTTGACGCGCCGCAGGCGGTGGGCGCGGTCCACCAGCGCGGTGGACGGCACGGTCAGGACGCCTGCCCACGCGGCCAACGCGGCGTCGGCGGCCGCGTCGACCGGCACGAGGTTCAGCGGCGCCACCCGCTCGGCGAGCCGATCGAGCTGCGTCCGCTGGCCGGGGCAGCTCGGGCAGCCGGCCCCGTAGAAGTAGACGACCGTCGGCGCCCCCGGCTCCGCCAGCGCGACCGACGCTGGCAGCGCGCGGTCGAGCCGTGCCCGCGTCCGCCGCGCCACGGCCGCGCGCACGACGACGGTCACCACCACGACCAGCACGACGAGCGCAGCGACGAGCAGTAGCCGCTCGGTCACGCGGCCATCCTCGGCCGGAGCTGGTGCACGACGAAGCAGAGGGCACAGAAGTCGAGCGCGGCGTCGAGCGCGACCATCACCCCGATCAGCAGGACGAGGGCCCAGGCGATCCCGGCCGCCAGTCCGGTCAGGACGAGCAGACCGGCCACGATCTGCACCGAGCCGCCCAGGACGCGGGCGACCCTTCGGGTCGCGCGGTCTTCGACGACCATGCGCGGCGCCAGCACGGCGCGCGGCACGAGCACGGCGTGGTAGAAGCCGCGGAACAGGTCGGCCTCGTCGCGGAACCGGCCGACCACCATCACCAGCCCGACGGCGAGCACCAGGACCCCGCCGACGAGCCCACCGAGCACGAACGCGACCACGCTGAGCACGACGACCACCCACTGGTGGAACTTGCGTGCCGTGGCGTCGAAGCGCTCATCCACTGCCATGCCTCCGTTGCGGAAAGACGACTAAGGTAATCGTAATAGATCAATTTGAAGCCCGGCGCGGAACGTGGCATGGTTGCCGGAGGAGAGCCGGGATGTTCGAAGACACCGACGTCTGCGCCAACTGCGAGTGCCTGCTGGCGGACGACTGCTGCGGCACGCGCGAGCCGTACGTGATGGACGGCATCCGCTACTGCTGCGAGGCGTGCGCGGTCGAGGAAGAGTGCACCTGCGGCTGCCAGGAGATGAAACGAGGCGCCGGCGGCGACCAGGAGCAAGCGCAGACGCCGGGGCCGGTGCTCTAGAACGCCGGCCTGGTGGTGTTATCCCGGGGAGGGAGGACGAGGGATCTCGGCCGCCGCGCCGTCCCCGGCCCCCGGGGCGCCGGCACGCGGCGCGCCGGCCGAGGTTCCTCGCTCCGCCCGGAACGACAGCCGAGGCCGGGCCGGCGAGTACCGGGCCGGCGTTCTAGGAACCCGAGGCCCCGCTAGGGTCCTTTCTCCCACCAGACGACGCCGGCGCGCGGCGCGTCGCCGAGGAGGCTCAGGCGACCGTCGCGCTCGGTCAGGTTCGACTGGAGCCAGGCGCGGATGGTGGCCTCGGCGGCCGGGTCGGTCGGGTTGAGCACGTCGGCGCGGACCTGTTCGACCGCCGCGTCGAGCGACTCGTAGTCCCGCCACGGCTGGAACGGGATCGTCGTGAAGTTGGCCGGCAGGCCGAGCTGGTGGACGACGTTGAAGAGGTCGAGCGCGGTCGGCGCCAGCGCCCGCGGCTCGCCCCAGACCGCCTCGAACAGCGGGAGGTAGGCCCCCTCGCGCTGGCCGATCCGCAGCGCCACGTAGCAGGCCCGGCGGGTCGCCGCGTCGAGCGCCCGGACGAAAGGCTCGACCTCGACCGTGCCGTACAGGACGTGCGAGCAGACGACCACGTCGGCTGGGCGGACGTGCACGTCCGGCCAGCTCGCGTCGACGACGTCCACGTTGGTGAGGTCAGCCGCGCGCACGTTCTCTTCGAGCAGCTCGCGCATCGCCGCCGACGGCTCGACGGCGGTGACGTGCCGGGCGACCTTCGCCAGCGGGACCGTGTGGCGGCCCGGCCCGGCGCCGACGTCGAGCACCGTCGTGTTCGCGTCGACCGCGCGCAGCAGCATCCCGAGCAGCGGGTCGCCGGCGCCGGTTTCGGCGACGTAGCGGTTGAAGCGCTGGGCGCGACCGGCCCAGGCGTCGGCGCGGTGGTGCTGGCTGTCGAGACGGCGCCCCTGGTCGTGGCGCGCCTCGACGGCCGCCCGCCAACGAGCGACCCAGTCGATCGGCGCCGTGTCGACGGCCGGCACGAACACAAGTGTAACCCGCCTGTGGAGTTGGTCACGGCGTGGTACTTCTGGTGCAGGACCTCTCTCCCAGAGAATGTCCCACGGACGGGCTAGCCCATCGGAGAATGGCGGCCGGGCACGGGAGGGGTGGCTCGGTGAAAGCGCTGCTGGTCGAGGACGACGACGACGCCCGCGCGCTGATGGAGATCGTCTTGACCGAGCGGGGGCACGAGGTCGTCGCGTTCGCCGACGCGGAGCCGGCCTGGGAGCTGTGCCAGCGGCAGCTCTACCCGCTGATGGTGCTCGACTGGGTGCTGCCGGCGATGAACGGCCTCGAGCTGTGCCGCCGGGTGCGCGGGCTGCCAGGGGGCGACGCGCCCGTCGTCGTGGTGATCACCGCGCGCCACCAGGGCAGCGACCTGGCCGAGGTGCTGGCGGCCGGCGCCGACGACTACCTGGCCAAGCCCTTCGGGCTGGAGGCGCTCGAAGTCCGGCTCGAGATCGCCGAGCGGCGCGTGGTGTTGGTCGAGGAACGGCGGCGGGCGGTACAGGCGTTGGAGGAGGCGGCGCGGCTCCAGGGCGCGCTGCTCGCCTCGGCGACGGTCGAGCACAACCTGGGCAACCAGCTCGCGCTGACGATGGGCTACGCCGAGATGCTGGCCCACGACCCGCGCCTGGACCCCGCGCTGCGCCCCTGGGCCGAGCGCGCCCTGGGCGGCGTCGAGGCGGCGGTGGCAACGCTCGACAAGCTGCGCCGTCTGATCCGGATCGAGCCCTCGAGCTTGCGGGGTGGGTCGACGGTGCTCGACCTGGACCGCTCGAGCGGCGAGACGCGGCTGACGACCTGATCAGCGCCTCGCGGCGATGGGGTTCTCCCACCGCAGGCCGGGGAAGCGCGCGAAGTCGCGGTCGGTCGAGCAGAGGGTGAGGCCGTGCTCGATCGCGAGCGCCGCGAGGTGGGCGTCCGTCACGAGCTTGGCGGACGAGGCACCGTGCAGCAACTCGCCCAGGATGCGGCGGTGCTGCTCCGTGGGCTGGGGGATCCAGACGGAGGGCTGGGCGAGCCAAGTTTCGACGCGCCGCCAGGCTTCGGCGAGCGATGGGGGCTCGACGATTCTTGGATTCGATGCCACCCGCACGAACGCCAGCAGGCTTGGCCAGGGTAGGCCGACGCGCGGCGTGTGATTTAGGACGGTTTCGAGCCAGCCGCGCGCGGACTCATGCTGCGGAAGCGTTGGCGCGTAAGCGTAGATCAAGAGGTTGGCGTCGACCAAGATCACCGGTAGTCTTCACCCTCGCCGTACGCCAGCACCTCGTGGATGTCGTCGACGTTGGGAAGGAGGAAGCGCTGGATCGGCAATGGCTCGACGCGGAAGGGCTTGCGAGACGGCGGCGGTGTCAGCATCTGCGTGAAGCCCTGCCGCAGAGCCTCGTTGACCGTCTCCTTGAGAGAGAGACCGTGCGTCTTGCGGACTTGTTCGAGCATGGCGGCGACGTCGGGTTCGAGGGTGAGCGTCGTTCTCATAGAGGTCGAGTGTACATCAAGATGTGAGCTAACTGATGTCTTGATGCTTCCGTTCGAGCGGCACCAGCGCCCAGCGCTCCTCGGGGATGCGCGACCAGGGCTCGACCGGGACGGCCCGGTACAGGGGTGGGTGGCTGTCGCGGGCTTCCAGGCGGGCGACGACCTCCTGGATGGCGTTCGCGGGCCGCTGGTGGTTGACGAAGAGGTTCTCCTGCCGCCCGGGCACGCCGTCGAGGCCGCGGAGCTCGACGGCCAGCTCCTCGACCGGCGCGGCCGGCAGCATCCCGGCGGCGCCCAGGCGGTGCTTGAGAGCAGTCCAGGCGGCATCGGCGCCCGCCATCGGTTCCTTGAACGTGATCACCTGCTCCCAGGCCGAGCCGTCGGCCAGCAGCGCACCCAGCCGCGCCTGCCGCGCCGCGCGGTTCCGGGCCAGCGGGTCGGCGAAGGCGCGCTCGAGCACCATCCTCAGCGCCAGGAAGAGCGCGTCGGTGCTGGCCAGCGGGTCGTCGAGGCGCATGGCGGCGCGGACCGAGGGGGTCGGCCGCCGGGGGACGACCGGCTCGTCGTCCCGGCCCCAGGCGAAGTGCCACGCGCGGGCGCCGGCCGGGCCGAGCTGCGCCTGCACGGCGCCGACCGGCAGCGCGGCCAGCTCGCCGATCGTGCGCAGGCCGAGCCGGCGCAGCCACCCGAGCGCGTCGACCCCGAGCGGCAGGTGGTCGATCGGCAGCGGCGCCAGGAAGCCGCGCGCCTCGCCCGCCGGAACGATCCGCGCCCCCTGCCGGGGCGCCTCGCGTGCCGCCACCGCGGCGACGAGCTTGCCAGCCGCGACGCCAAGCCGCGGCAGCAGCAGCGAGGGCACCGCCGCGCGGATCGCCCGCTCCAGGTTGGTCAGGTCGGCGCGGTAGAGCTCGCGCAGGCCGCGCAGGTCGAGGTAGAGCTCCTCGGCGCCGACCTCGACGATCGGGCTGACCCGCTCCAGCGCCGCGGCCGCCGCCTCGAGCACGCCGGCGGTGCGGATCGGGTCGGGCGGCACGACGACCGCGTCGGGGCAGAGCGGCAGCACCTCGCGCAGCGGCAGACCGGGGCGTACGCCGGCCCGCGCCGCCGCCGCCGAGCAGAGGGTGACGACGTGGCGCTGGCCCGGCCCGCCGCCGACCACCAGCGGCCGGCCTTCGAGCCGCGGGCTGCGCAGCACCTCGACCCGCAGCGGCAGCTCGGGCAGCCAGACGCACGCGACCCGCACGTCCGGCCAGTTATGTCGAG